>JBEITC010000441.1:0-3464 GCA_040375075.1 Planctomycetota bacterium
GAGGCGCTGTTCTGCTGGCGGCACGCGCTGGCGGTTGACCGCTCGCACGTGCAGGCAGGACTGCTGGCGGCGCAGTCGTGCCTGCAGCGCAAGGACCTCGCCGGCGCCGTGCGCGACGCCAACGAGGTGCTGCGCCGCGACTTCGGCAACACGGCGGCGCTGCAGATCCGGCAGAAGGCGCTGCCGACCAAGGCGCAAGAAGGGCGGTGAGCGGCGGCGCGGCGTCCGTCGCGCGATGCGCACGCGAAGCCGCTGCCGCGCGGCCCCCCCAGCAGGTGACGAGCGCGCGTCGCCGGCGGCGGTGACGGCCCAGCCGTCGGGCGCCGTGTCCGCAATGGCACGCGCCGATGCGAACGACGCGCGAGGCGGCGGACCGGCGGACCGGCGGACCGGCGGACCGGTCGCGCGCCGCACTGCCGCCAGTCGCCTACTGCTCCGCCGTCGCCTCGACCCAGGTCCCCACGAAGCGGTGGGCGACGAAGGACGTGAACTTCTGCGGCGAGATGAGGTTCATCTCCCAGTTGTGCAGGTTGCCGTCGTCGCGCTGCGTGTGCTCGACGAAGTGGCGGACGTCGCTGATCGTGGTGCGCTCGTTGGCGTCGTAGATGGCGTCGACGGCCCAGATCGGCGCGCCGGAGTGAACGGAGACGAGCTGCGTGCGCATGCCCATCTGCTGCGGCTGGTACGGCCGGAAGGTCGTCACGGTGCCGAGGAACACGCCGTCGACCGCATAGCGGTTGCACAGGCGGACCAGCGCGTCGCTGGAGATGCGGCCGCGCGAGAGCGAGCGGTTGAGCTGCTCGTTCTCGGTGGCGTCGCTCGGCAGCGGCACGACCTCGAAGCGGCGGAGCTTCTGCAGTTCGGCCACGAACGCGTCGCGGACCTTGTTGCAGTCGGCCTGCACGTCGGACTCCTGGCCGAACGGCAGCACCATGATGCGGCGCACGTTGGCGAGGTCGGCGGGCTCGGCGAGCCAGCTGTTGATGGCCTTGGGCTCGTGCGCGGCGCCGCAGGCGGCGAGCGCGAACGCGAGGAACGGGATCATCGTCTTCATGGCAGGCCTCAGCGGTTGCGCGACGGCGAGGCCGACGCGTTGGCGGGTCCGGCGCCCTGTTCGAGCGAGATGTTGAGCGCGTCGATCTTGGCCTTCAGGTTGGCCTGCTCGAGCTTGGTCTTCTCGATCGACAGGTTGAGGATGCGGGCCTCGAGCTCGCGCCGCCGCGTGCGCAGCAGCTCGGTCTCGGCCTCGGCCTGCGCGCGCAGCGACTTCTCGCGCTCGAGCGAGGTCGCCTCGTTGGACAGGCGCGTCGTCAGGTTGCTGTTCTCGGCGACCAGCTGGTCGACGCGGGCCTTGAGCTTGTTGTGCGCGTCCTTCAGCGAGGTGAACTCGCTGAGCAGGAGGTTCTGCTTGGGGCCCCAGTCGACCTCGGTGTTGACGCCGGCCTCGGCGTAGCTGCCCTTGTAGCCGTCGAGCGGGTCGGTGGCCTTGGGCTCCGACAGGCCGGTGGCGGCGCAGCTGCCGAGCAGCGCGAGCAGGGCGACGACGGGCAGGCGGATCATGCGTGTGGTGGGGGACATCTCAGGACTCCTGGGCGTAGACGCATTCGACGACCGTCGCAGCGCCGCAGCCGCAACGCACCTCGAAGCCGGCGATGCGGTCGCCGTCGAGCAGCGGGACGACGGTCAGCGCGTGCGCGGCCTTGCCGTCGGCAGGCACGCCGCACTCGACCATCGCGGGCTGCGCGACGAGGCGAACGGCGTCGCGGCGGATCACTCCGGGCTTCTGGGTCTGGGCGGTGGGGGTCATCGTGGGGCTCGGTCCGTCACGCGTAGACGTCGATGTGCCGGACTTCGTGGTCTTCCTTTCGGCTGGCGGGGGCCCGGCGCTGTAGCCGCGTTGCCGTCGGCGTTTCGGCCGCGCCGGCGCCGGGCTGCTGCTCGGGCTTCGGCTGTTCGTCGCCGTGCTCCTGCATCGCGCGACGGAAGGCGTCGGCCTGCTTCTGGCCGGCCTGTCGTTCGCCGACCACGAGGCCGTTCTGCACGCCGGGAAGGCCGCGCAGCGCGTCCACGGGCTACTCCTGTTCCTTGAGCTTGAGCCGCATGCGCTCGGTCGCGCGCGTCAGGATCTGGCTGACGCGGGACTCGGTCACGCCGAGGATCTCGCCGATCTCCTTCAGGAACAGCTGCTCGTGGTAGTAGAGGACCACGACGTGCCGCTCCGTCTCGGGCAGCTCGGCGATCGCCTTCGACAGGCGGACCAGCTGCTCCTTCTTGTCGGCCTCGGCGACCGGATCGACCGCGTCGTCGGCGCCGATCTGGCTCATCAGCGTGTTGCCTTCGTCGCCCTCGTCGCCGCCGCCGCGGCTCTCGTCGAGCGACAGCGTGCGCGCGGTGTGCAGCGCCTGCAGGTCCTCGTCGAGTTCCTGCTCGGTGCAGCCCATCGCCTGGGCGAGTTCGGCCAGCGTCGGCTCGCGGTCGAGCTCCGACCACAGCGCCGAGTTCTTCTTCTCCATCTGGCGGAGACGGTCACGGCGATTGCGCGGCACCGGGTCGTGCTTGCGCACCTCGTCGAGGACCGCGCCGCGGATCGCCGTGTACGCGAACGTCTTGAACGACGCGCCGCGCCCCGGGTCGTAGGTCGACGCGGCGTGCATCAGGCCCATCACGCCGACCGAGAAGAAGTCGTCGCGGTCGAGCGAGCCCGGCATCGTCACCGGCAGGCGCGCGACCACGTAGCGGACCAGCGGCAGGAACTGCTCGACCAGGCGGTCGCGCTCCTGCTGGCTGCGCAGCATCTTGGCGCCGAGCGCGGTCACGCGTCCTCCTTGGCCTGCTGGGCGAGGCGCTTGGCCTCGTCGCGGGCGAGGGCTTCCAGGACCGAGTCGACGACCGGCGGGGCGAGGAACTGGCCGGCGACGAGCGCTGCGCCGAGCGCGAGCACGCCGCGCCACAGCGCGGTCAGGCCGTCGACGCCGGACAGCGACGCGATCAGGAACGCCGCCCCGAAGGCGACGCTACCGAGGTACGCCGAGAGTTGGCGCTGCAGGTCTTGTCTGGCGGTGCCTGACTTCATGATCCTTGCCGGGCAAAGTCATCGGCAACCGGATGGTCGCAAGTTGAGTCCGCGTGCACGGAACCTGCCGTGCCGTGGGGCCGTCTCCCGTCGAGCGAAAGGCTGCTGACGACCGTGGACACGCGCTGGGAACCGCCTGGCACGCGGCGTGCGGTCGCGCGGCATGGCGGCGATTCCCATGGTGGAACGGCGCGGCGCGATTTGGGCGGCTTGGCGTCGCCCTGCCGACGGGGCACGGCGCCACGTCGGTCGGCGCGCGAGCGGAACGCGTGTCCACGCTCGTCATCAGCTGGCCAGGACGCTGGCGGGGACGGGGTCGGCGCGCGCTCGGCGGCGGCGCGCGGCGGCGCGCGGCGCGTCGGATCAGCGGTTCGTCGGCGCGGGTGTCGCC
>JBEITC010000143.1:0-8477 GCA_040375075.1 Planctomycetota bacterium
CGCGCGGCGGTGTGCGCGGCGCTGCTGGCGACCAACCGCATGGACCTCGCGCTGCTGTGCGCGCCGGCGCTGCTCGCGGCCTTGCCGGGGCGGCCGCTGCTCAGCTCGCTGCGCACGTTGCTGCTCGCCGGCGCGCCGTTCTTCGCGTGGCTGCTGTTCGCGGCGGTGTACTACGGCAGTCCGTTCCCGGTGACGGCGCACGCCAAGGCGTTCGGCATCGGCATCGCAGCCGAGGAACTCGCGCGCCAGGGCCTCGCGTACGCGCGCTTTGCGCTGACCGATGATCCCGTGCTGCTGCCGGTCGTCGTGCTGGGCCTTGGCGCGGCGCTGCTGCTGCGCGGCGCGCGCGGGCTCGCGATCGGCGGGCTGCTGTACTGCGCGTACGTCGTGAAGGTCGGCGGCGACTTCATGGCCGGCCGCTTCTTCCTGCCGCCGTTCGTCCTTGCGGTCGCCGTGCTGGCGCATCGCTGGTCGCTCTGGCCGCGGCGCGTCACCACTGCGACCGCGATCGCGGTGGTGTCGCTCGTGGCGTTGCGCGGCCTGCCGCAGTGGCTGTTGCCGCCGCGCTGCGACACTGCGCCGTCGCTGGCGCAGCTGATGGCGCAGGGCGGCATCGGCGACGAGCGGCTCGTGTACTACCCGACGCTCGGCATGTTCGCGCCGGGCCGGCACGTGCCGCGCTTTGGCGAACTGCACGGCGCGGTGCGGCCCGAAGGCGGCGGTCGCTGGCTGTTGCTCAATGGCGCGGTCGGCAGCGCCGGCTACGGCGCAGGGCGCGATGGCACCGTGCTCGATCCGCTGCTGTGCGATCCGTTGCTGACGCGCCTGCCGGCGAAGGATCCGAACAACTGGCGCATCGGCCACGTCATCCGCCGCGTGCCCGAGGGGTACTACGAGTCGTTGGCGACCGGCGAGAACCTCATCCGCCACCCCGGGCTGAGGGCCTACTGGGAGGCGCTGCGCATGGCGACGAGCGGCCCGGTGTTCGACGGGTTTCGCTGGCGGAAGCTGTGGCAGCTGTGGAGCGGTGCGCTCGACGAGGGGTTTGCCGACTACATCGCGACCGACTACCGCACGCCGCCGACCGTGGACGTGAACTCTGCCGACATCGCCGACGAACTGCCGCTCGGCACGTACTGGTTCGACGAGCCCAAGGTGAAGCTCGTCTACGACGGCGGCGTGCTGGTGCGCTGGGCGCCGGCAGCGCCGGCGCGGACGTTGCGGCTGCAGACGATGGGCTTCTGCGACTTCCGCGTGCGCTTCCTGCGCGGTGGCGTGACGGTCGGGGAAGCGATGGGCGCGCCGCAACCGCAGCCCGCCGGGCTGACCCCGCTGCGCGCGGTCGCCGGCCTGCGGCTCGAGCTCGTCACCGTGCCGGCCGACGTCGGCGCCTTCGACGCGGTGTGGATCGACGCCGTCGAGAACCCGATGTCGCACACGGCAACGGGGCCGGCGGGGTTGGCGATGGTTCGGCGCGAGTGAGCGGCGGCATCGGTCAGGATCCGCGGCGTGTCGGTGGATGGTAGATGTGCCGTCGTCGTGCCATGCGCACGCCGTGCGACGACGCCGTTGCCTGCATGGCGCCCGAGGTGCACGTGCCCGGGCGGGAATGGCGGCAGACGCGCAGCGCGCCATCGCGCGGGCCAGCCTGCTGTCACAGCCGGCGGAAGCGCAGCGTCGGGCTCGTCGGCAACTGCGTCGGATCGTCGTCGGCGGCGACCGGCGCGCGGCGCAGCGTCAACTGCACGTCGCGGTCCTTCGGCAGCAGTGCGAACGCGGCGTCGGGCATGGCCGCCTCGCCGCCGGTGAGGCCGAGCGCGCCGCCGCTCCACTCGAAGGCCGCGAGCCAGACGCGGCCGTGGTCGTCGCTCGCATACAGCGCGTAGCGCGTGCCGGTCGGCGCGGTGGCGTCGCGCCAGCGCAGCGTCGGCGGAGTTGCGGACGGTGGCAGTTCGTTCGTCGCCCACGCGATCCCTGGCGTGGCGTCGGCCGCGGGCCGCGCGTCGGTGAGCGCGCGCTGCCACGCCGGCGCGGGCGCGAGTCCGGGTGCGAACGCGGGCCCGAACCAGCCGACGAACACCAGAAGCGCCGTGGCCGGCAGCGCCAGCGCGAAGCCGACGCGGCCGCGCAGGCCGTGGCTCAGTTGCACGAGGCCGGCGGCGAGCAGCACCGCGGCGGGGCCGACAGCGGCGAACAACAGCCGCCCCTGCGGCTGCGGCGCGCTCCAGTTGAACTGCGTCGTGCCGGCGAAGACGAGCGCGAGCGCACTGGCCAGCAGCGCGCGGTGGCGCAGCGGCGTCGCGGCGGCGCGATCGCGGCCGCCGCGCAGGAAGCCGGCGAGCGCGAGCGCGACTACGGCGGCGCCGAGCAACACCATCGGCATCGCCGGCGGCAGCGCGAACCAACCGAAGTGCCCGAGCAGCGACGGGAAGATCGTCGGCAGGTAGCCCTGCAGCAGCCAATCCAGGCGCGCTTCCGGTGGGATCGGCGCGAACGCGGCGTCGTGCACGCTGCGCGCCAACGCGTCGCCGTACAGCTGCTGGTTGCGCAGCAGCACCGGCAGCGCGATCGCCGCCGCGACGACGAGCGCGGTGGCGACGCCGGCGACATGGCGGCGATCTCGGCGCAGCACGACGACGGCGATGACGAATGCGATGGGCAGCAGGAACAGCGTCGTCAGCTTGGTCACGAGCGCGAGGCCGAGCAGCGCGCCGAGGCCAGCGCCGGCGCGCACGCCGCGGAAGTCGCCGTCGAGCCAACGCACGAGCGCCAGCAGCGACGCGCACGACAGCGTCGTCGCCAGCACGTCGCTGTTGAGCACGCCGTGCAGGAACGACCACATCGGCAGGCAGGCAACCAGCAGCGCGGCGACGTCGGCGACGCGCGCGTTGGTCGGGCAGCAGGCGCGGCCGAGGCGATGCACCAGCCAGACCGACATCGCGCCGAGCGCGACGGAGACGAGGCGCAAGAGCCGCAGCACGCCTTCGCCCTGGCCGCTGCCGTGCTCGAACTTGAGGAAGCGCGCCGGCTCTTCCCACGCGCCGAACAGCGGGTTGAGCTTCGGCGCGAACACCGTCGCGTCCGTGCCGGTCGCGACCAGCACGCCGGCGAGCAGCGCGTAGTACGCGGGCGGATGGTGGGCGAGCTGCGCGCCGTCGGTCTGCGGCAGGCCGCGCGCCTGCGCGAGGCCCGGCGCGAGCGGCAGCTTGCCGGCGTTGGCGACGTGCTGCGCGTACTCGTAGTGGCTGTTCTCGTCCGGGCCTTCGAACGCCGGCGTCGCGACGGCGTAGGCCGTCGCGAACGCGACGTGCAGCAGCAGGGCGACGGCGAGCCAGGAGACGCGCATCGGCGCGGATCCTACGACGGCGGTCGGCGCGGGCGATGCCTTGGGTGGGGATGACGCGTCGGCGCGGGCAGTGCCGCTGGGGACGCGGATCGTCGGCGCTTGGGTCTGCTGCATCGTCGGTGACACCGCGCCATCGCATCGGCGCGCCATCGCACGTTGGGTCGCCCGCGGTGTGGCGGCGGGGTCCGTGCGCCTCGACAGTCCGCCGCGGCCTGCGTAGCGTGCCGCCGTGCCGATGTTCGCTCGCCCCGAGCCGCCGTTCGCCGCGCCGCCGTCGTCGGTCGGCCGCGACCTCGCGTTCGCCGCGCTCGCCGGCGTGCTCGGCTACGCGCTGTCGTGCGTCGTCATCCTGCCCGGCGACGTCGCCAAGGGCTTCGGCCTGCAGTTCCAGGCGCTGTCGACAGACCCGCCGGCGCTGCTCGGGCAGTTCCCGCAGCGCGTGCTCGGCCCGCTGCTGGCGTGGCTGTGCGGCGAGGGCGGCGACGGCTTCGTCGCGTTCTGCCGCCTGTATGCCGTGCTGCTGCTGGCGACGGTGTGCTTCTTCTGCCGCCGCCGCGGTGCTGTCGCCATCGACGCCGGGCTGGTCACGCTCGCGGTCGCGCTGACCGCGCCGGTACAGCTCTACAAGGACCACTGGGTCGGCTACCCCGACGCGCTGTGCTACGCGCTGTTCTTCTGGTCGCTGCTGGCGAGCAAGCGCGGTGCGCCGCTGTTCTGGGGGCTGTTCCTGCTCAATCTGCTCAACCACGAGCTCGCCGCCTTCCTGCTGCCGTGGCTATGGGTCGTGCGGCGGCAGGCCGGCGCGTCGTGGCGCAGCGACGCGATCGGCGCAGCGCTGGCGGTCGGCCTGTACGGCGCGTGGTACCTGTACGTGAAGGCCGCAGCGCCGGGGCAGGTCTTCAACGCCAGCTACTTCGCCAAGCACCCGCTGTTCCCCGGCGGCTCGGTGGTCGTCTGGCTGATGGCGCTGGTGCACCTCGTCACCACGTTCGGCCCGGTGCTCGCCGTGCTGGCGTGGCACCAGCACCGCCGCGAGCACGGTCGCGAACGGCTGCACCTGTGGCTCGTCGCCGGCGGCGTGTTCGTGATCTTCTGCATCGCCTTCGACTGGGCGCGCCACAGCAACCTCGTCGTGCTACCGCTGGTCCTCGCGTCGCTGCGCTTCCTCGCCGCCGGCCACCGCGCGCTCTACGCCGGCCTCGTCGCGCTCGGCTGCGGCCTGATGCTGTGGATCCCGCCGTGGGCGCCCAACGCGTGGCCGACCGATGCGCTCGCCAACACGACGGTGCTGGTCGAGACCGGCATGATCGTGATCGAGAACGGCGACTACTTCCCCGGCACGCTGGACTCGGCGCTGCACCGGTGGCTGCCGCGCGTGTGGCCGATGATGGCGCCGATCCTCGGCATCGGCGCGGCGATCTGGGCTGCAGGGTGGGCGATGGCGCGGCGCGACGGCGCGCGCGGGGCGTAGGCGACGCGGCGCAAGCGCGCCGCGCCCCCGCCGCCGATTACAGCAGCCCGCGGCGCTTGAGCAGCGCCTTGGTGTCGAGGTCGCGGCCGCGGAAGGCGGCGAACATCGACATCGGCTCGACGGTCATGCCGCGCGCCAACACGAGGTCGCGGAAACGCTTGCCGTTGGCGGCGGTCATGCCGCCGTTCTCGACGCACGCGGCGAACGCGTCGGCGGCCAGCGCCTCGCTCCACATGTAGGCGTAGTAGCCGGCCGAGTAGCCGCCCGGCCAGACGTGCGCGAAGTAGGTGCTGCGATAGCGCGGAGGCACGAGATCGAGGTCGACGCCGGCCTTGGCGAGCGCCTGCTTCTCGAACGCGAGCACGTCGTCGACCTTGGTCCCGGCCGGCAGCGTGTGCCACGCCATGTCGAGCAGCGCCGCGGCGACGTACTCGAGCGACGCGAAGCCCTGGCCGAACGTGCGCGCCGCGCGGATCTTGCCGACCAGTTCCTGCGGCATCGCCTCGCCGGTCTGCCAGTGCTTGGCACAGCGAGCCAGCACCGCCGGGTCGAAGGCGAAGTCCTCGTGGAACTGAGACGGGAACTCGACGAAGTCGCGCGGCACGCTGGTGCCCGACAGCATCGGGTAGCGCACCTTGCTGAAGAGCCCGTGCACGCCGTGCCCGAACTCGTGGAACATCGTCGTGACCTCGTCGAAGCTCAGCAGCGTCGGCTGGCCGTCGCCGGCCTTCTGGATGTTCATCACGTTGACGACGACCGGCAGCTGGCCGAGCAGCTCGGTCTGGTCGACGAAGTTGTCCATCCAGGCGCCGCCGCGCTTGCTCGGACGCGCGAAGTAGTCGCCGTAGAACAGGCCGATCTTGCTGCCGTCGCCGTCGAACACCTCGAACACGCGCACGTCGGGGTGGTAGACGGGCAGGTCCTTCCGCTCGCGCAGCTCGACGCCGTACAGCTGCTTGGCCATGTAGAACATGCCGTCCTGCAGCACGCGGTCGATCGGGAAGTACTGCTTCACCGCGCCTTCGTCGAACGCGTACTTCTCCTTGCGCACCTTCTCGGCGACCCAGCTCCAGTCCCAGGCCGCGAGCTTCTGGCCCTTCTGGTTGCGGTCGAGCCAGTCCTGCAGCTCGGCGGCCTCGGCCTTGGCCTTGACGACGATCTGCGCCGCCATGCTGGACAGCATCTTCTCGACCGCAGCACCCGAGCCGGCCATCTGGTCGGCGAGCACGTAGTCGGCGTGCGTCGCGTAGCCGAGCAGCTTGGCCTTCTCGGCACGCAGCGCGGCGAGCTGCAGCGCCAGATCCTTGGTGTCGTTGGCGTTGCCGCGGGCGCAGCGGCTCATCGACGCCTCGAACACGCGCTGGCGCGTGCCGCGGTCGTCGAGCGACGACATGACGCCCTGCGAGGTCGGCAGCTGCAGCGTCAGCAGCCACTTGCCGTCCTTGCCGGCGGCCTTGGCGGCGTCGGCGGCGGCCGAGATGGCGCTGGCGTCGAAGCCGGCGAGCGCCTTGCTGTCGTCGACGACGACGGCGAGGTCCTTGGTGTCGGCGAGCAGACGCTCCTGGAAGGTCGTCGTCAGCTTGCTCGACTGCTCGTTGATCGCGCGCAGGCGTTGCTGCGCCTCGGGCGACAGCCGCGCGCCGTTGCGCACGAACGACAGGTGCAGGCGCTCGACGAGGCGCTTCTGCTCGCCCTCGAGCTTCTCGCGCCCGGCGTGCACCGCTTCCAAGCGCGCGAACAGCCGCGCGTCGAGGTAGATCGAGTCCTGGTGCGCGGCGAGCTTCGGCGCGACCTCGGCCTGGATCTTCTGGATCGTCGGGTTGGTCGTCGACTCGGTGAGGTTGAAGAACACCTTGCTGACGCGCGTCAGCAGCGCGCCGCTGCGCTCCATCGCCTCGACGGTGTTGGCGAACGTCGGCGCCTCCGGGTTGGCGGCGATCGCCTGGACCTCGGCGGCGTGCTGCTTCATGCCTTCGAGCAGCGCGGGCAGGTAGTGCGCGTCCTCGATGCGGTCGAAGGCCGGCGTGGCGTACGGCAGCGCGCTCGGCTGCGCGAACGGATTGCCGGCGAGGGGATCCTGGGCGGTGGCGGTGGTCATGGCGGCGCTGGCGGCGACGGCGGCCAGCAGGAATGCAGGGGCGTGGGTCGGTCGCATCGCCGCAGTCTACGGCGACGTCGCGCGGCGGCCACGGCGGCGTAGCGCGCGGCCGCGGCGGTCGGCTAGCGTGCCTGCGTGATCCAGGGATCTGCAGGACTCGAAGCGACCGTGGCGCAGAACTTCGGCACCGCGCTGCTGCTCGGCGCGCTGCTCGGCATCGAGCGCGAGAAGCGCAACATGCGCGAAGGCTTCGGCATCGCCGGCCTGCGCAGCTTCGTGCTGCTGGCGATGCTCGGCGCCATCGGCGGCCACCTGGGCATCCGGCTGGCGATGCCGTGGATCCTGCCGGCGGTCGTGGTCGTCGTCGGCGTCGTCGTCGTGGTCGGCTACATCGCCGGTCTCAAGCAGCGGCCCGAGCAGGTCGGGCTGACGACCGAACTCGCGATGATCACCGTGTGCCTGCTCGGCGCGCTCGCGACCACGGGCTTCCGCGATCTCGCCATCGGCCTCGGCGTCGGCATGGCGGCGTTGCTCGCCTACAAGCAGGCGCTGCACAACATGGTCGGCCAGCTCGGCTGGGAGGACGTGCTCGTCGGCATGCGCTTCCTGCTGGCGACCTTCATCGTGCTGCCGCTGCTGCCCGACGAGGCGATCGACCCGTGGGGCGCGATCAATCCGTACAAGCTCTGGCTGCTGGTGCTGCTGATCTCGGGCCTGTCGCTCGTCGGCTACGTGGCGACGCGCTGGCTCGGGCCGGGCCGCGGCATCGCGGTGACCGCTGCGACCGGCGCGCTGGTCAGTTCCACGGCGGTGACGCTGGCCTTCGCCAAGCAGAGCCGCGACGAGCCGCAGCGGTCGCGCGCGCTCGCCGGCGGCGTGCTGCTGGCGTGGGCGGTGATGTTCGTGCGCGTCGCCGCGATCACTGCGGTCGTGCAACCGACGCTGGCGCGCGAGCTGGCGGCGCCGTTCGGCGCGATGGCGACGGTCTGCGCGGTCGCCGCGGTCCTGGCCATGCGCGCGCGCGGCGGCCCGGTCGCCGACGGCACGCCGGCGGTGCCGATGAAGAACCCGTTCTCGTTGCTGGCGGCGAGCAAGTTCGCGGCGCTGTTCGCGGCCGTGCTGCTGCTGCTGAAGCTCGGGCAGCAGCATCTGCCGAAGGCCGGCGTCTACGCGGTCGCTGCGCTCGCCGGCCTGACCGACGTCGATGCGATCACCGCGTCGATGGCCGAGCGCGCGCGCGCGGAACCGGCCGACGTCGGCATCGCGGCGACGGCGATCCTGGTGGCGTGCCTGTCGAACACCGCGGTGAAGGCCGGCATCGCGGTCGGCATGGGGCGCGGGCTCGCGCGCACGGTCGTCGTCGGCGCGGTGGTGGCGGTGGCGGCGGGCTTGCTGGCGCTGCTCGTGTAGCAGCCGGTTGCGGGAGCGTCGGGCTCGACCGCGGGTCGCCACGCATGGGCGCGGGGGGCGCGGGGCGGGGGCCGCCCCCCCCGCGGGGGGGTGTTAGCCCGGGAGAGCCCGATTGGGGGCCCGAGCGGCGCCCGTGGCCAGCACCGGCGCCG
>JBEITC010000385.1:0-4023 GCA_040375075.1 Planctomycetota bacterium
CCGCGCTCGTGCGCGCGCTGTCGCTGCGCGGCGACGTCGCGGTGCAATGCGTCTACGCCCGTCGCGCGCGCGTCGACGAGGCCGGCCTCGCCGAGGTCGCGCCCGAGGTCGCCGCGCGGCTCGTCCGCACGCCGTCGCATGCCGACGTCTGGGTCGCCGCCGGCAGCAGCCTGCGCGCCGTCCGGCCCGCGTGCCGTCAGTTCGTCGTCGGCGTCGTCGGCCTGATCGACGCCGCCACGGCCGACTTCTCGCCGCTGCTCGCGCAGGAGTGCGACATCG
Organism: Planctomycetota bacterium; assembly: GCA_040375075.1. GTDB lineage: Bacteria > Planctomycetota > UBA1135 > UBA1135 > UBA2386 > UBA2386. Next base: position 280 of record JBEITC010000385.1, read on the forward strand.
CGCTCGCGACCGACGCCGGCCTCGCCGCCTCGCTGCGCGCCGTCGGCCGTCACGCCGAGTCCGTCGTCGCGTGGGCGACTCCCGCCGCCGCCGCCGCGTTCGTCGCGGGTCGCGCGCTCGGGACCCCGCGCGCCAGCGAGCCGGTCGCGATCCCCGCGACGGCGCCGCGCGCGACGGTCGCGCCGCGTTCGCCTGCCGCCGTCTGAGCGCGCCGCGCTGGCGCGCCAGCGCAGCCAGGGCTACGCCTAGCGCATGGACATGCCGCCTGCGGACCAGTTGGACGCGCGCCTGCGCTTCGCCATCGAGATCGCCGAGGCCGCTGGTCGCCGGTTGGTCGGCATCCGCGCGAGCGGACGCTGGACCGAGCCGGGCCTCGTCGGCGACGTCGGCGACCAGGCTGCCGACGCGTACCTGCAGGGCTCGATCCGCGCCCGCTACGCCGACGACGGCCTGCTGTCGGAGGAGACCGCCGACGGTCCCGAGCGGTTGGCGCGGCGTTGGGCGTGGATCGTCGATCCGCTCGACGGCACCAAGGAGTACTCGCAAGGACGCCACGATTGGGCGGTCCACGTCGGGCTCGCGTGGGACGGCCTCGCCGTCGCGGGCGCGCTGGCGCTGCCGGCGATCGGCCGCGTCGTCGCCGGCCGCTGCGTCGTCGGCGACGTGCGCGCGACGATGACCGGCAGCGGCGGCGAGTGGCCCGAAGCGCTGCCGCCCGCCGACCAGCCGTCCGCGGGTCGTCGTCTGCGCATGGTGTGCAGCCGCAGCCACACGCCGCCGCTGGTGCAGCGCATCGCCGACGGCCTCGACGCCGAGCTCGTGCCGTGCGGCAGCGTCGGCTTCAAGGTGGCGATGCTGCTGTTCGGCCAGGCCGACGTGTACGTGCACAAGAAGGGCCTGCGCGAGTGGGACGTCTGCGCGCCGGACGCCGTGGCGCAGGCATGCGGGTACGTCGTCTGCCGCTTCGACGGCGAACGGCATCGCTACAACCGCCCGGACCCGCGCAGCGACGAGATCGTGGTCTGCCGGCCGTGGCTGCGGGATCGCGTGCTCGCGCTGGTCGGCGCGCCCTGACGCCACGGCTACGGCGCCACCGGGCGTTCCGCGCCGCGGATCGCGCCGCGAAAGTGCAGTCCGCGGGCTGCGGCGTTCGATGAAGGCCGGCCCGGCGGGATCCGCCGCCCGACGCTACATTCCGACGCACCGATGAGCTTCGTCCGCACCTACGACGCCGCGACCGACAACCGCGGCGTGCTCCACCACGTCGCGACGATGTTCCGCTATCCGACGCTGGTCTGGCACCACCGCTACATGGTGGTGAACTTCCTGCGTCGCGACCTGATGTCGCGCGTCAACGGCTCGGCGCTCGGCGCCGGCTGGCTGCTGCTGCAGCCGCTGTTCCTGTTCGCGGTCTACTACGTCGTCTTCGGCATGCTGTTCGGCGACCGCAGCGCGACGGGCGAGGCGAGCGCGCAGTTCGCGCTCTACCTCTTCTCCGGCGTGATCGTCTGGCAGGCCTTCGCGGAGGCGTCGACGGTCTCGTGCGCGATGATCGTCGACAACGGCAACCTCGTGAAGAAGGTCGCCTTCCCGTCCGAGGCGCTGTTCGTGCACGTCGGCGCGGTGTCGCTGGTGGTCTACCTGCTCGGCGCCGCGGTGTGCGTCGCGACCGCTCTGTTCGTCGGCGTCGGCTCCGTCGGCTGGTCGCTGCTCGGCCTGCCGCTGGTGATGCTGACGCAGTTCGTGTTCACGCTCGGCCTCGGCATGCTGCTGGCCAACGCCAACGTGTTCGTGCGCGACGTCGGCCAGCTGTGGCGCATCGTCGTGTCGGCCTGGATGTTCCTGTCGCCCGTGTTCTGGGAGCCCAAGCTGCTGCAGCAGAACGACCAGCTGCCGCAGGGCCTCGTCTCGCTCGTGATGGACTGGAACCCGATGTACCCGTTGCTGATGGCGCACCGGCTGGCGCTCGGCGGCGACGCGCCGTTCCTCGGCGAGTTCTGGCCGCAACTAGGCCGCGCCGCGGCGTGGGCCGTCGGCGCGTTCGTGCTCGGCTACGGCATCTTCATGAGCCGCAAGCACAAGTACGCGGACCTGATCTGAGCCCCGACGGCGCGCCGGCTCAGCGCGTGATCGTCTCCACCGTCCAGCGGTGGTCCTGCAGGAACAGGCCGAGGTCCTTCGTGCGGTTCTGCACGATCAGGTTCTGCATCGCCGGCCGCTCCTGGTAGAGGTGCACGCCGTTGCCGTCGAACAGCCAGATCGGCACGCCGAACTCGCCGGACAGCAGGCAGAGCGAGTCGATCCGCAGCGTGACGTCGCCTTCGGCGAACTCGATCTTCAGGCCGGCGAACTGCGTCGTGTGCGCGAAGCACAGCGTGCCGTCGGTCCGCTTGGCGCCGACCGCGACGACGATGGGCTCGCGCTTGGGGTTGCGCACGCGCACGCGCACGGCCGCCTGATCGCCGGGCGCGAAGGTGTTGCGCAGCTTGCCCGTCGCCGGGTCGATGATCTCGGCCGTGACGATGCGCGGCAGGTCGTCGGCGGCCGGGGCCTTGGGGTTGTCGGCGAACGGCGACGGGTCGCCGCCGGCGAGCAGGTTGTTCTCGAACGTCGCGTACTCGTTCGTCACCGTGACGGCGTCGGCGAGCATCTGCACGTTGCCCTGCTTGAGCCAGATCGCGCGCTCGCAGATCTGGCGCACCTGGTAGAGGCCGTGCGAGCAGAAGAACATCGACTTGCCGCGCTGCTTGAAGCTCCACACGCGGTCGAAGCACTTCTTCTGGAAGTTCATGTCACCGACGCTCAGGATCTCGTCGATGATCAGCAGGTCGGGGTCGGTCGCCATCGCCACGCTGAACGCGAGGCGTGCGGCCATGCCGGAGCTGTAGGTCCGCACCGGCGCGTCGATGAACTCGCCGAGCTCGCTGAAGTCGACGATCTCGCCGAACTTGCGGTTCGCCTCCTTGCGCGAGAAGCCGAGCATCGCCGCGTTCATGAAGATGTTCTCGCGGCCGGTGAACGCCATGTTGAAGCCGGCGCCGAGCTCGAGCAGGCTGGTGACGCGGCCGCGGACCGTGTAGCTGCCCGCCGTCGGGAAGGTCGTGCCGCTGAGCACCTTGAGCAGCGTCGACTTGCCGGCGCCGTTGGTGCCGATGAGGCCGACGCACTCGCCGGGCGCCACGGCGAAGCTGACGTCGCGCAGGGCGTGCACCTCGCGGTAGCGCTTCTTGCGGTCCCACGGCAGCCGCTCGAGCAGGCGGCCGTAGGGGCTGTCGTACAGCCGGTACGACTTGCCGAGTCCCTTGGCTTCGATGACGGGTTGCATGGCTGGCTCAGGGGATCATGCCGCGGCTGCGCAGCAGGGCGACGACCGAGTCGACGTTCGTCGGCAGGTCGACGCGCCACGTGTCGAGGCGAAGGTCGGGCGATGGCGGCGGTTCGTAGGGGGCGTCGACGCCGGTGACGTCCTGGATCTCGCCGGCGCGGGCGCGGGCGTACAGGCCGTCCTGGTCGCGCGCCTCGCAGGCCTCGAGCGGCGCGTCGCAGTGGATCTCGACGAAGCGATCGGCGCCGACGATCGCGCGCGCCTGGGCCCGCTCGTCCGCGAGCGGCGAGACCAGCGCGACGATCGTGATCAGGCCGGCGTCGGCGTTGAGGCGCGCGACCTCGGCGGCGCGGCGCAGGTTCTACCAGCGGTCGGCGCCGCGGAAGCCGAGGTCGCGGGTCAGGCCGCGGCGGAGCAGC
>JBEITC010000320.1:0-4844 GCA_040375075.1 Planctomycetota bacterium
GGCCGCACCGAGGGCGGCGGCTTCGCCGTCGCGGTCGCCGTGCCGGCGCTTGCGGCGTTGTCGGCGCTGGGGCTGCGCGAACTCGCCGCCGCCGTGCGCGCTGGCTTCGCGGCGCCGGCGCGCTTGCAGGCGTTGGCCGTCGCCGCGCCGGCGACGGTGGTGTTCACGTGGCTGCTCGTCGACGCGTTCCTCTACGCCAACGTGCACCAGGGCGGTCGCTCGCCGTGGCGGCGCGCCGCCGACGCGCTGTGGGATGCAGCCGATCGCGCGCCGGCCGTCGCCGTCGCGGCCGGCGCGGGCGAGCCGAGCCTGCGTGCGTACCTGCGGCCGGGCCCCGGCCAGGGCGTCGTCGTGCTGCCCTTCGCGTCGGACGGTGGCGCCGAAGGCGTGCAGGAACTCGCGGCGCGGCCCGAACCGGCGGTGCTGGTGGCGCTGCGCGAGGACGAACTGGTGCGGTTGCCGGCCGCGACGCGCGCAGCGCTGGCGGCGGCGTTCGTCTGCGCGCGCGTGGTGCCGAGCCCGCAGTTGCACGGCGACGACACCGTGACGGTGTTCGCGCGGCGGCCAGCCGGCGGCGCGACGCCGCGCTGACCGCGGCGGCGCGCGGTCAGCCGCGCGGGTGCAGCTTCTTGTGCACGGCGCGCAGGCGTTCGTGGTCGACGTGCGTGTAGACCTGCGTCGTCTGCAGCGAGGCGTGGCCGAGCATCTCCTGCACCGAGCGCAGGTCGGCGCCGCCGGCGACGAGATGGGTGGCGAAGGAGTGGCGCAGCGCGTGCGGCGAGCACGCGACCGGCAGGCCGGCGCGTTCGCAGGCGGCCTGCACGACCTGGTAGAGCCGCGCCCGGTCGAGCGGCCGGCCGGTGCGCGACAGGAAGAGCACGTCGCCGGGGTCCTTGCGGGCGCGCGCGCGCAGCCGCGGCCGGACGTCGGCGACGTACCGGCGCACCCAGGCGAGCGCTTCGTCGGCGATCGGGATCAGTCGCTCCTTGTTGCCTTTGCCGAACGCGCGCAGCAGCCGATGGTCGGCGACGACGCTGGTCGTGCGCAGGCCGGTCAGTTCGCTCACGCGGCAGCCGGTCGCGTACAGCACGTGCAGCATGGCGTGGTCGCGGACCGCGAGGTCGTCGTCGGGCTCGTGGTCGAGCAGGCGGGCGACGTTGGCGCGCGTCAGGGCCTTGGGCAGCTTGCGCTCGAGCTTGGGCCCGAGCAGGCCGTCGGCGACGTCGTCGGCGGCCAGCCCCTCGGCGTGGAGGAAGCGGTAGAAGCCCCGGATCGCCGCCGCCGCGCGCGCGACGCTCGCCGGCGCGTGCGTCGGCAGCAGGCTGGTGAGGTGCCGGTCGATGGTGGCGCGATCGGGCAGCTCGCGCCGCCCGGCCATCAGCCGCGCGAGGTCGCTGCGGTAGGCCGCGACGGTGTTGGGGGAGACCTGCAACTCCGCGCCGAGGTAGACCAGGAAGTCGGCGAGGTGCCGGTTGCCGTCGTCTCCCACTGCGCCTCGGGCCATGGCCGGGCAGGCTAGCGGGCGCGGGCGGGCCCGTCGCTGGTCGCCTTGACGGTCCCGGAGGGGGTCCGTATGGTCCCCGCCCCTTCGTGGGCGACGGCGACGCCGACCGCGAGGGAATGTGGGTGCGAGCTGGTTCGGGCCGGGTCGGGAAGCCCCCGCCGCCCGGTCGCCGGTCGCGCCTTCCAACCGCCGCAAGTCCTCGAAGCCGGTCCGTTCGCGGGCCGTCGCAGGGTGCCATGACCAAGCCGACCAAGGCCGATCTGCAGAAGTACAAGACGATCCTCGAGCGCCAGCTCGCCTCGCTGAAGGGCGACGTCGGCTCGATGCGCGACGAGGCGCTGCGCGCCTCCGACCAGGATGCTTCGGTCGATCACCTCGCGGACCAGGGCACCGACAACTACGACCAGGGCTTCATGCTCGGCCTGATCGAGAACGAGGAAGAGACGATCAAGCTGATCGAAGAGGCCATCGATCGCATCGGCGGCAATGGCGACTGGGAGTTCGGCGTCTGCCCGCTCTGCGTCGAGGAGTCGGAGGGAGCGAAGAAGTCGGCCAAGGACGGCAAGAAGGGCAGCAAGGCGGCCAAGCCTGCCAAGCCCGCCAAGCCGGCGAAGGCCGTCGACGCGTGGATCCCGAAGGCCCGCCTCGACTACCTGCCGTGGGCGCGCTACTGCGTCCGCCACCAGGAGACCGAGGAACGCAACCGCGAGACCGCGTGACCACGCCGGGCGAAGCGCCCGCCGCGAAGGAGCCGCCAGGGTTCCGCGGCAAGGGCTGCTTCTGGTGGCCTTGGCCGGCGCTGGTCGTCGCCGACCTGTGGAGCAAGGCCTGGGCCTTCGGCGTCATGCAGGCGCGCGCCGAGGCGAGCGGCTACGCCCACTTGCCGGAGGGGCATCGCCCGGGCCACCTGGTCTTCGACCTCGGCTGGCTGCGCTACGAACTCGTCACCTGGGGCAACACCGGCACCATCTGGGGCCTCGGCCAGTCGGCGACCATCCCGCTGATCGTGCTGCGCTGCGCCGCCGTCGTCGGCCTGTTCTGGTTCGTGCGCAACACGCCGCGGGCCCAGCGGCTGCAGCTCGGCGTGCTCGGCCTGATCCTCGCCGGCGCGCTCGGCAACCTCTACGACAACTTCGTGCGCGCCGACCGCTCGGTCCGCGACTTCCTGCACTTCACCGGCGACTGGCCGTTCGCATGGGACTTCCCGGCGTTCAACGTCGCCGACGCCTGCATCACCGTCGGCGCCGCCGGGCTCTTCGTGCTCTTGTGGCGGGATGATCGCAAGCCGAAAGCAGCGCAGGTATCTTGAGCGGATGGCCGATCCCGGCCCCTTTGCGCCGTGTTAGAGACGAACCTCGCCAGCCTGGAACTCGACAACCCGGTGCTCAGCGCCTCGGGCACCTTCGGCTCCGGCTGGGAGGGCCGGCAGTTCTCCGACCTCGGCCACGTCGGCGCGCTCGTCAGCAAGACGGTGACGCTGCTGCCGCGCCCCGGCAACCCGCCGCCGCGCATCTGGGAGACGCCGTCGGGGATGCTCAACTCGATCGGCCTCGAGAACAAAGGCGTCGACTACTTCGTCCGCGAGACGCTGCCGAAGATGCGCGAGCTGGCGGCGAGCGGCCAGAAGGACGGCCGGCGCGGCCCGCGCATCGTGATCAACATCGGCGGCGAGTCGATCGACGACTTCGTCGCGCTGGCCGAGCGCTTCTGCAGCGAAGGCGTGCACGCGCTCGAGGTCAACCTGTCCTGCCCCAACGTGCAGGAGGGCAAGCTGCTGTTCTCGACCGACCCGCGGCTCACCGAGCAAGCGGTGCGCGCGGTCAAGCAGGTCGCCACCGTGCCGGTGTTCGCCAAGCTGTCGCCGAACGTCACCGACGTCGTCGCGATCGCCAAGGGCGCGGAGCAAGGCGGCGCCGACGGCCTGACCGCGATCAACACGCTGATCGGCATGGCGATCGACTGGCGCAAGCGCAAGCCGATCCTCGGCCGCGGCATCGGCGGCCTGTCGGGCCCGGCGATCAAGCCGGTGGCGCTGCGCATGGTCTACCAGCTCGCCGCCGCGGTGCGCCTGCCGATCGTCGGCGTCGGCGGCGTGCGCTCGGCCGACGACGTGCTCGACTTCGTCTGCGCCGGCGCGTCGGCGGTGCAGGTCGGCACGTCGATGTTCACCGATCCGGCGCTGATGGTCCGCATCGTCGACGAGATCCGCGACAAGCTCGCCGCCGCCGGCACGACGATCCGCGACCTGCGCGGCGCGGCGCATCGTCAGCAACCGCAGCCGACGGGGAGCTGCGCGCGATGAAGCTCGCGGCGTTGACTCCCGAACTGGTCCGGCAGGCGATCGCGATCTACCAGGATCTCGCCTACGGCCAGGGTCGGAAGCAGCGCGTGGTCGAGTTGCCGGCCGGCCAGGGCGTCGAGCCGCTGCTGTCGATGTTCCACAAGGAGCAGGTCGAGGCCGTGCCCGGCCATCCGTGCGCGCGCTACACGCTGCGCCTGGGCAACCGCAACTACCCGTTCATGAAGCTGCTCCTGCAGGAGCACCTGCTGCCCGGCGAGTTCTACTTCGCGGTCGATTCCCACGACCAGATGGAGATCAAGCCGGACTTCCCGGACTACGAGCAGTGGATGGCGGTGCGCCGCTTCAACCGCGAGCTCAAGCGCCAGATCGAGCAGGGCTTCGCGCGCGCCGGCATCGACACCGCCGCGCGGCTGCGCGACCTGCTGGTCGCCGCCTGCGGCGACGGCCCGGCGGCGTGCCGCGGCCTCGTGCTGATCGTCGACGACGAGGAGGACCTCGCCGACGCCGCCGAGGTCCTGATGCGCCGCCGCGGCTTCCGCACCTGGAAGGTGCACGACGGCCTCGCTGCCGTCGCCGCCGCGCGCGAGCTCGCGCCCGACCTGATCCTGCTCGACTACGAACTGCCCGAGCTGGACGGCTTGCAGGTGATCGAGACGCTGCGCGCCGATCCGGCGACCGCGGGCATCCCGGTGCTGCTCAGCAGCGCCGCGCGCGTGTCGATGGGCGACATCAAGAAGGCCGACGGGTTCCTGGCGAAGCCGTTCCCCGAGGCCTTGCTGCACGAGATGGTCGAGCGCGTCCTGCGCGGCAAGGAGGTGCGGCCGTGACCGCCGCCGTCCGTTGTCCGCACGGCCGCGGCGGCGCGCTGGCCGTCTGGCTGTCGGCCCTGTTGCTGTTGGCGCTGGTCGCGGCCGCCGGACTGCCGGCTGCGTCGGCGACGCCGTCGGCGCTGCCGCGCGTCGAACGCGTCGAGGGCGTCCGCGCCGTCATCCAGCTGGTCGCCGCCGAGGCCGAGGCGCGCGAGTGCCTGCGCGCGCA
>JBEITC010000169.1:0-7731 GCA_040375075.1 Planctomycetota bacterium
CCGGCGCGGTCACCGGCCCCCCCCCCCCGGGGGCCCCCGGGCCCCCCACCCCCCCCCCGGCGCGGGGGGCGGGCGCGCGCCCGCGATTCCATCCCGCTCGCTCGCTGGCTTCGTCGGCGACCACGATCTCCCAGTCGGTCGGCAGCCACGCGGCGACCGCAGCGGCGGTGCGCTGGCGCGTCGCGGCGTCGCCGCCAGCGATCAGCACGGACCCGGCGAGCGTCGCCAGCTTGCGGCAGTCGAGCCAGAAGCGGACGGGCGGCGGGCCCTGCAGCCAGTCGAGCGGCAGCAGGCCCTGTTGGAACAGCGCCGCAGCCAGCGTGTCCGGGAACTCGGCGGCCGGCGCCGGCACGCGCACGACGTCGCGGACGACGAGGCCGGCGTTGGCGGCGGCCAGCACGGCGCGGCGCAGCGGCAGCGTCATCGTCGGGTCGTCGGTGCTGCCCGACGGATCGAACTGGCCGGGACGGCCTTCGACGACGAGGCGGAGCATGCTCGCCGACTGCACGTTGTCGATGTCGAGCAGCAGGGCGCCGCCGTCGGCGAGCTTGCCCGCGAGCTGCGGCAGCGTCACCTCGATGCGGCCCAGCGATTCGGTCCACGCCTGGACCTCGATGGCGTCGCAGCCGCTCGCGGCGTCGCGCCACGTCGCGCGATCGCGCGGCAGTTGCAGCACGCGCCCGGTCGTCGGTCGGAGCGAGCTCCAACCTTCCACCGAACCATGGAAACCACGGGGCAGTCCGTCGCCGGTTTGCTTCATCGCCTTTGCCTGCGGGGACGGCGGAACCGTCCAACGCTTCGACACTCATCGGCAGGACTCCACCGGCGACTGAAGTCGGCGTACCATGGGGTCTTGGCCCTACTCCATACGACCACCCCGGACGACGTCGTCGAGTCGCTGCTGCAGGGCACGACACGCTTTCGCCGTTTGGTGCACGTGCCGTCGTGCCCTTCGACACAGGACCTCGCCGCCGCGCCCCCCCACGATGGCGACGCGGTGTTCTGGGCCGACCATCAGACGCGCGGTCGCGGCCGCCAGCAGCGCGCCTGGCACGACGAGCCGGCATCGGACCTGGCCGTGACGCTGCGCGCGACGATCGCGCTGCCGCCGACGATGGCCCTGCCGGCGGCCCTGCCGGTCGCCGTGTGCGAAGCGCTCGAACCGCTCGCCGGCAGCGCTCTGCGGGTGAAGTGGCCCAACGACGTGTTCGTCGACGGCCGCAAGCTGTGCGGCGTGCTGATCGACGCCGGCCAAGCCGGCAAGGACACCTGGCTGATCGGCGTCGGCGTCAACTGCAACCGCACGCGCTTCCCGCCCGACCTCGAGCCGATCGCAACGTCGCTGGCGCTCGCCGGCGGTCGCGTCGTCGACCGCGGGGCGCTGCTGGTCGCCATCGCCCAGCGCATCGACGCGATGCTGCGCGACATCGCCGACGAGCGGTTGGAGCGGCTGCAGACGGAGTTTCGCGAACGCCTGCGGCTCATCGGCAAGCCGGTCGTCGTCGACGTCGGCTCCGCGCACGCCGGCACGCTCGTCGACGTCGACTTCGCGACGCTGCAACTCGACGGCGGTCGCGCGTTCCCGCTCGGACACGTGCGCTCGCTGCGCCCCGCCTGAGACCGCGACGGCATCCGCGGGGACGCGGGCGGAGCAGCGGGCGAAGGCGGACGAAGGCGGACGAAGGCGGACGGAAGCGGCCCGCCGCCGCTGCGGCCACGCAGTCGCCGGCAACCGCTCGCCTGCCAGCCGTCGAGCCCGGCCGCCGGCCCTCGCCTCAGGCGGCGTCGCCGAGCGAGGCGAGCAGCCGCGTCTCGAACACCGGCACGCGCATCGGCGGCGGTCCGGAGACCATTCGCACCAGCGCCTGCTGGTCGCCTGCCGCCGCCGCGAGCAGCGGGAAGCCCTTGGCCTGCAGCCAGGCGTTGAGGCCCAGCCACGCGACCACGACGTTGAAGTCGGCGAACGGCGCGAGCCGCGCGAAGCGCCAGAACAGCCGGAAGCCCTGCCGCACCGGGTGCAGCGCCTGGAAGACCACTGGCGTGTCGCGGTACGAGTGCTCGGGCTCGAAGCGGTCGAGCGCGACGCGCAACTGGTCGGCAGCCGGGTAGTCGACGTAGAGCAGCGCGTCCCAAGGCGGCCCGCGGCGCAGGTCGTTGTTGCGGAAGCGCGGCAGCTCGGCGGTCATCGTGCGGAACATCTCGACGAGGAACCAACCATCGGGTTCGCGACCGTCGGCGGCGCGCTGGCGGATGCGCTGCAGGCACTCGGCGAGGCCGCGCAGCAGCCGGTGCTCCTGCGTGACCGGCGAGAGCCGGCTCGGCCGGCCGCACAGCACGTCGGCGGCGTCCTCGTCGGCGAGCGCGAAGCCGCGCAGGCGCAGCAGCGACGCGATGAACGGGATGTCGGCGACGCCCGGCTGACGGACGCCGTCGAGCGCCCGCTGGGCGGCGGCGATCGGTTCGCTGTCGGCGCCCGGCGTGAGCATGCGGCTCGCGAGGGCGAGGTCGACGCGCTCCAGGGCCGAGAGTTGACGCAGGTCGGAGAGGTCCACGGCAGGAGGAAGGATAGATCACCGCCGCGGCGTAGGTCGGCGAGCGGCGCGGACGCCCCCACCGCAACGGCGCATACGCGCCGGCCCGACCCCGTCGCCACGCGGACTGATGACGAGCGTGGACACGCGGCGTTCGCCAGGTCCGCCGCCTGGGCGGGCGGCGCCGTCAGCGTTCGCGGTAGCGGTGCGCGACCGGCAGGCGCCAGCCGCTCCAGCAGCGGTCGCTGACGCGCAGCGTCGGCGGGTACTGGTTGCGCTTCCACTCGGCGGCCATGACCTTGGCGAACAGGTCGGCGACGCGCTCGCGCGCCATGCCGGTGCGGGCCGCGGTCTCCGCGACCGACAGGTCCTCCTCGACGAGGCAGCGCAGCACCGGGTCGAGCGCCGGGTACGGCGGCAGGCTGTCGGTGTCCAACTGGCCCGGCCGCAGCTCGGCGGAGGGTGGCTTCTCGATCGAGCGCGACGGAATGCGCACGCCGTCGCGGTTGAGCCAGCGCGCCAGCTCCCACACTTGCGTCTTCCACAGGTCGGCGATCGGCGCGAGCGCGCCGTTGGTGTCGCCGTAGATGGTGCAGTACCCGACCGCGCACTCGCTCTTGTTGCCGGTGGTGAGCAGCAGGTGCCCGTGCTTGTTGGCGAACGCCATCAGCAGCGTGCCGCGGATGCGCGCCTGCAGGTTCTCCTCGGCGAGCCCCGGCGGCGTGCCGGCGAACACCGGTTGCAGCGCCTCGTCGAACCCGTCCTGCAGGCCGTCGATCGGCAGCAGGTGGAACGCGATGCCGAGGTTGGCGGCGAGCTCGCGCGCGTCGACGACGCTGTGGTCGCTGCTCCAGCGCGAGGGCATGCCGATGCCCGCGACGTTCGCCGCGCCGAGCGCGTCGACGGCGAGGGCGGCGACGAGCGCCGAGTCGATGCCGCCCGACAGGCCGACCACGGCCTTCTCGAAGCCGAACTTGCGGACGTACGAGCGGATGCCCTGCACGAGCGCGGCATGCTGCATCGCCTCGACCGGCTGCGGCCGCGGCTGCAGCGTCCACGGCGCGTCGGTGTCGACGAGCACGAGCGCCTCCTCGAACGCGACGGGCTCCGCCGCGACGCCCGTGGGCTTGACCGCGAGCGAGCCGCCGTCGAACTGCAGCGCGACGTCGCCGCCGACGAGGTTGACGTACAGCATCGGCACGCCGTGGCGCGCCGACGCCGCCGCGACCATGCGATGGCGGAACGCGTCCTTGCCGACCGACCACGGGCTGGCGCTGAGGTTGACGACGATCTCGGCGCCGGCGGCGACGACGCGTTCGACCGGGTCGACGGCGTAGCTGCGCTTGCCGAAGAAGCGCTCGTCGTTCCAACCGTCCTCGCAGACGACGACGCCGATCCGCCGGCCGGCGATCACGACGACGTTGCGCTCGGGCGCCGGGTTGGGCTCGAAGTAACGCGACTCGTCGAAGACGTCGTACGTCGGCAGCAGCGTCTTGGTGGCGACGACGCGCCACGCGCCGCCGTGCAGCAGCGCGACGGCGTTGTGCAGCGGCCGGCCGCCGCGGGTCTCGGCCAGCTCGTTGCGCACGACGCAGCCGACGAGCACCGGCAGGCCGGCGGGCACGGCGCGCGCCAGCTCGGCGAGCGCGGCGTCGTGCGCGGCGAGGAAGCTCGGCCGCACCAGCAGGTCCTCCGGCGGATAGCCGCAGATCGCCAGCTCGGGGAACACCGCCAACTCGGCGCCGCCGGCCTGCGCGCGCGCGGCGAAGCCGGCGATGCGCCCGGCGTTGCCGGTCAGGTCGCCGACCGTCGCGTCGATCTGGCAGAGGGCGACGCGCATGCGTTCACCGCACTTCGAGCGGCAGGCTGAACTCGATCAGCTCCGGCTCGCCGGCGACTTCCTCGAACTCGGTGGCGCCGAGCTCGCGCAGGCGTTCGACCACCGCGGCGACGCTGCTCTCCGGCGTGCTGGCGCCGGACGTGATGCCGACGGTGCGCACGCCGCGCAGCCAGCCGGCGTCGATCTGCTCGGGGCCGAGCACGAGGTGCGCCGGCACGCCGCTGTCGGCGCCGAGTTCGCGCAGGCGGTTGCTGTTGCTGCTCATCGGATCGCCGATCACGAGCCACAGGTCGACCTTGCCGCGCAGGCGCTTGACCGCCATCTGCCGGTTGGTGGTGGCGTAGCAGATGTCCTCCTTGCGCGGCGTGGCCAGCGCCGGGAAGCGGCGGCGCAGCACGTCCATGACGCGCATCGCCTCGTCGACGCTGAGCGTCGTCTGCGTGACGACGCCGACCTTGGTCGGATCGGGCACCTGCACGGTCTCCGCCTCCTCGGGCGTCGCGACGACGATCGTGCGATCCGGCGCCTCGCCGACGACGCCTTCGACCTCGACGTGCTCGGCGTGGCCGATCAGCAGGATGGTGAAGCCGCGCGCGGCGAAGCGGCGGGCCTCGGCGTGCACCTTGGTGACCAGCGGGCAGGTGGCGTCGACGGCGTGCAGCTGCAGCTGCTTGGCCTCCGCGAACACCGCCGGCGCGACGCCGTGCGCGCTGAAGATCACATGCGCGCCGGTCGGCACGTCGCTCAGCTCGTCGACGAAGATCGCGCCCTTCCGCTCGAGGTCCTGGACCACGACCTTGTTGTGCACGATCTCGTGGCGGACGTAGACCGGGCGACCGAACTTGGCGAGCGCGCGCTCGACGGTCTCGATGGCGCGTTCGACGCCGGCACAGAAGCCGCGCGGGCGGCAGAGGAGGACCTTCATGCGGGCCGCGCAGCATCCGCCCCGGCCGCGTCGCGGGCAAGCGGCAGCGGCCCGCCGCGCCGTCCGGACGCGCCTACTGCACGTCGAAGATCATGCCGACGCCGGACTGCACGACGCCGGAGGTCGGGGCCGGCGCGGGCGGCGTGCTGAGGTTGTTGTAGAAGGAATAGATGCGCGCGACGCCGAGCGGGCCACACACGGTCGAGCTGCGGCCGAGCGAGGTGATGAAGCGCAGCGGATTGGCGGTCGGCGCGAACGCCAGCGCCTGCGCGTAGAAGGTCTGGCCGACGAGCTGCCGTCCGGCGGGCACGATGCTGGCGGCCGAGCCCGCGCCGGTGGCGTCGGCGACGCCGGCGAGCGTGGCGACCGGACTGACGTTGAGCCAGCAATCCGGCGCCGGCCAGCCCAGCGCGGCGAGCGCCGGCGACGGCTGTGCCGGGTTGGCGGGGTCGAACATCGGGTACGGCAGCGGCCACGCGGGATTGCCGAACAGGCCGCCCTGGTTGGTCAGGTCGAGCGTGACGAGGAACGGCAGGCTCGGCGCGGCGTTGGCGACGTTCCACGCGTAGCTCGTGCCCGCGAGCATCGACGGGTCGCCTTGCAGCGTCACCGCGGGGCTGCCGGGCACGGCGCACGCGGGGCCGTTCGAACCGAACGTCGCCTGAGGCGACGTGCAGCCGCTGAGGTTGTCGAGGCGGTACGCGCCGCTCGGCTGCGAGTGGATGTGGAACTCGATCAGCAGGTTGCGCGGCGCCGGCATCGTCGAGGTCGCGGGCGTGAGCCCGTAGGCCCACGGGACCTGGAACACGAACGCGATGTTCGCCGGGCGCGGCCCCGCCGGCAGCGCCGGCTGCATCGGCAGCTGCACGAGCTGGTTCTGGATCACCCACGTCGCGTCGACGCCGCGGTTCTCGTCGAACACCGCGCTCGCCGTCGCCGCCGTCTTGTCGGTCGTCGACACGAGCAGCGAGATGTCGAGATAGCCCTTCGCCGCGATCACGGTGTTGGGCGTGTTGTTGTCGGCGCGCAGCAGGATCGCGGTCAGCACGCGCGGGCCCTGCCATGGCAGTTCCTCGGCGTCGTAGATGCACTGGTAGCGGCAGGCCTGGTTGCTGCCGAACGGGATGCTGGTGCCGCCGCCGCCCTCGACGCCGGCCAACATGCCGGGCACGGTGACGTTCTGCGCCGGCAAGGCGGCGAGCGCTGTGGCGAACATGGACACCCGGGCGACGCGGCCCGCAACCTTCGATCCCATGGGGGGCACCTCGACGCCGATCATCGGCGCGAACGCCGCCGCGACTTGACCCGGGCGCCGCGCGTCCCGGCGCGAGACCGTCGGATCAAGGGCTTCGCCGCCCCCGTCGAAGAAGGAGTGTCGCCCTAAGGGTTCTCCCCTAGCGACAGGAAACGCCGTGCAGAACGAGACCAGGAATCCCGCGGACGAATCGCCGCAGCAGCGCTACGCGCGCCTCCATCGCGCCATCGAGAATGGCGCGCCGAACGACGGGCTCTGGCGCGAGCTCGCCGAGGCGAGCTTCGCCATCGGCCACGTCGACGAGGCGCACCGCTGCGTCGCCGCGATCGGCGACG
Organism: Planctomycetota bacterium; assembly: GCA_040375075.1. Taxonomy (GTDB): domain Bacteria; phylum Planctomycetota; class UBA1135; order UBA1135; family UBA2386; genus UBA2386. The sequence goes on from JBEITC010000169.1 coordinate 6,887, forward strand.
ACAGCCTGCGCCGGCTCGTCACCCATCGCCTGCAGCGCATGGGGCTCGCCATGGCCGGCGAAGCCGCTCCGGCGGACACGGCCGCGACGGATGCCGACGACGACGCGTCGCCGACGCTGCGCGACCACGTCGTCGACGCCTTCCAGTACCTGTTCCACCAGCACATGCCGCTGCTCGTGCTGATGGCGGTGCTGTCGTTCCCGCTGATCGTCGGGGTCGGCGGTTTCCTCACCGCCGGCAGCTCGCCGCTGCTGCTCGCAGGCATCGCCGCGGTGCCCGGCATCTGCATCCTCACCGTCGTCGGCGCGATGGGCCGCCAGATCCTGCACGCCAGCGCCGAGGGCAATGGCGACGTGCCGCCGGTGCCCGCGTTCCACGAGCTGCTGCGCTCGGCCGGCGCGTTCTTCGTCGACGCGACGGTCGTGCTGACCGCGCTGGTCGGCGCGCCGATCGCCGCGATCTACCTCGGCGCGCCGCTGTGGCTGTCGCTGCCGTGGCTCGCGACCGGCGCGCTGGTCGCGCCGATGGCGTGGTCGCTCCGCCAGCTGCGCGCCGACCTGACCTGCCTGCGGCCGACGACGCTGCTGCGCGCCATCTGGCGCGCGCGCGACGGCTACTTCGGCCTCGCCGGCGCCACCACCGCCCTGTTCGTGCCCACCGCGCTCGCGGCGTGGCAGTCCTTCGGCACGCCGCTGTGGGCGCAGATCGCCGCGATCGGCCCCGTGTGCGTGCTGCCGCTGTTCGTCGCCTCGCGCCTCATCGGCACCTGGCTCGACGTGCAGCGCGACGCCATCGCCGACGTCGTCGCCGCGCCCGCGGCGAACGTCGCGGCGCCTGCGGCTGCG
>JBEITC010000298.1:0-5125 GCA_040375075.1 Planctomycetota bacterium
CGCTGGCTTCGCGGCCCGCGCGCGGGCCGCGCAAGGCAAGGAGCCCGGCGCGGAACACGTCGCGGAACACGGCCACCGCGGCCACGCCGCGATCCTGCGCGGCGGGCCGCCGCCCACGACGCCACGCGAGCTCGCCGTGCGTGCGCAGGTGTTCCTCGCCGCCGCCGACGCAGCTGCGACGGCCTCACAGCGCGCCAGGAAGAACGACGACACGAAGCCGCTCCGCCTCGACGAGCCGCTGCTCGAGGACGCTCGTCGCCTGCTGCACGGCGCTGGCGGTCTGCTGGCGGTCCCCGAACCGGAACTGCGGCCGTTCCATGCGCCGGCGACGGCGCAGCGGCTGCAACAACTCGCGGACGCTCGCGACGCGGCGAAGCAAGCCGTGCCCGCGCGCGCGCCGACGGTGATGTGCGTCGCCGACGACAAGCCGGTGGACCTGCCGGTGCACTTGCGCGGCAGCCACCTGACGCTCGCTGCGCAGAAGACCCCGCGTGGCGTGCTGTCCGCGCTCGCCGCCTTCGTGCCGCCGCCGACGATGCCCACGGCACACAGCGGACGCGCCGAGTTCGCGACGTGGCTGTTCCAACCGGAGCAGGCGCTCGCCGCCCGCGTGCTCGCCAACCGCGTCTGGCAGCGCGCGTTCGGCCAAGGCCTCAGCCGCTCGCCGTCGAACTTCGGTCGGCGCGGCGACCAACCGCACGATCTCGACATGCTCGACTGGTTGGCCGCCGACCTGCGCGCGGCGGGATGGTCGCAGAAGGCGCTGTGGCGGCGCATCCTGCTGTCGCGCACGTGGCAGTTGGCCAGCGAAGCGCCTGCGGCGCTGCGCGACGGCGACCCGGAGAACCGGCTGCTGGCGCGCCAGAACCGCGTGCGGTTGCCCGCCGAGGGCGTCCGCGACGCGCTCTTCGCCGTCGCCGGAACCCTCGACCGGACGCTCGGCGGCACGCTGCTCGGCACCGGCGACCGCGACTACGTCACCAACGACCAGAGCAACGACCTCGCGCGTTACGACGCGCCGCGGCGCGCCCTGTACCTGCCGATCATCCGCAACGCGATGTACGACCTGTTCACCGCGTTCGACTACGCCGACCCGAGCGTGCACATCGAACAGCGGCCGCAGACCGCGGTCGCGACGCAAGCGCTGTTCCTGCTCAACGCGCCGATGGTCGCGCAGCAGAGCAAGGCGCTGGCAGCGCGCCGGCCCGCCAGGATCGCCGACGACGCCGCGATCGCTTGGATGTGGCGCGAAGCGCTGTGCCGCGCGCCGTCGCCCGGCGAGCTCGCCGCCGCCCGCGCGTGGCTCGCCGACGTGCGCGCAGCCGACGACGACACCGCCGCCTGGGCCGGCCTCGCCCAGGCCTTGCTCGCCAGCACCGAATTCGTCTACGTGGACTGACCCATGACCAACCGCCGCGAACCCGCGTCCGTCGACCCGTCGCGCCGCCGCCTGCTGCAGCAGTCGGCGTGCGGCTTCGGCAGCCTCGCGCTCGGCGACCTGCTGGCGACCGGCCGGCCGGTCACCGGTCGGCTGGCCGGCGACGACCTGCGCCCGCGCCTGCCCCACTTCGCGCCGCGCGCCAAGCGCGTGGTCTTCCTGTTCATGCACGGCGGCCCGTCCCAGGTCGACACGTTCGACTACAAGCCGCTGCTGCAGCGCGACCACGGCAAGCCGCTGCCGTTCGCCAAACCGCGCGTCACCTTCGCCGAGACCGGCAACCTGATGCGCTCGCCGTACGCCTTCCGGCAGCACGGCGCGAGCGGTCAGTGGGTCAGCGAGATCTTCCCGCACGTCGCTGGCGTCGTCGACAAGCTGTGCTTCCTCAAGGGCCTGCATGGCAGCAACGACGCCCACGGCGGCGCGTTGCTCAAGATCCACACCGGCAGCGACACGTTCGTGCGGCCGTCGATCGGCAGCTGGGCGATCTACGGGCTCGGCACCGAGAACCAGAACCTGCCGGGCTTCGTCACCATCTGCCCGACGCTCGGCCACGGCGGCGTCAACAACTGGAGCAGCGCGTTCCTGCCGGCGGTCTACCAGGGCACGCCGCTGGGCAACGCCAGCGTGCCGAGCTCACAGGCGGCGGTGCGCCATCTGCACGGCGAGATGCCAGCGCCCCGCCAGCGGCGCATGCTCGACCTGCTGCGCGGCCTCAACGAGGAGCACGCGGCTGCGCGCGAGGGCGACAACGTGCTCGACGCGCGCATCAACTCGTTCGAGCTCGCCTTCCGCATGCAGATGGAGGCGCCCGGCGTGCTCGACGTCGCCAACGAGACCGCCGCGACGAAGCGGCTCTACGGGCTCGAGGACAAGCGCACCGAGAACTTCGGCCGCCAGTGCCTGATGGCGCGCCGCCTGCTCGAAGCCGGCGTGCGCTTCGTCCAGGTCACCCACAGCTACAAGTGGGACCAGCACGGCAGCCTCGAGCCCGACCACCGCCGCAACGCCGGCGAGGTCGACCAGCCGATCGCGGCGCTGATCACCGACCTCGAGCAGCGCGGCATGCTCGAAGACACGCTGGTCTGGTGGGGCGGCGAGTTCGGCCGCACGCCGACGAGCGAAGGCGGCACCGGCCGCGACCACAACCCGCACGCGTTCACGCACTTCCTCGCCGGCGGCGGCGTGCGCCAGGGTTTCGCCTACGGGGCGACGGACGACTACGGCTACTACGCGACGACCGACCGCATGCACGTGCACGACCTGCACGCGACGCTGCTGCACCTGCTCGGGCTCGACCACGAACGGCTCACCTACCGCCACGCCGGGCGCGACTTCCGCCTCACCGACGTCGAAGGCAAGGTCGCGCGCGCGATCCTCGCCTGAACGTCGCCGCGCGAGCGGCCGCGAGGATCGCTTCGTGCGCGGTCAGCGACCGCGGCGGCCGTCCGCCGGCGGTCCCTCGCCACGCTCGGGCAGGCGCGCGAGCAGGGCGCGCAACCGCTCGGCGAGCGCTGGCTCGCCGACGCGCTCCACCACCGAGCGCAGTTGGTCGCGCAGGCTGCCGTCGGCGAACCCGGGGCGCGGCGCGAGCAGTTCGCCCAGGCGCGGCAGGTTGGCCCGGTCGCCCTCCAGTTGTTCGAGACGATCGAGCGCCGCGGCCACCTCAGCCTTGGCCTCGTCGCGCTTGCCTTGCGCCTCCAGCGCGGCGACCAGCGCGCGGCGGGACTGCAGCGACTGCAGCACCAACGCGCGATCCAGCGGCGCGCCGGCCACGACGAGCCGCGACTCGAGGCGCACCGTCACGCGCAGCGCCGCCTCCGCTTGCTGCAAGCGGGCCGCGCGCGCTGCGGCGTCCTCGCCCGGCGCGTCGGCACGCGCGAGCAACGCGCGACCGAGCGCCGAGTTCGCCTGCGCCTGCAGCCGCTGGTACTCGCGGAACGACGGCTGCGACGCCACCAACCTCGTGGCGTGCTCGACGGCCTCCGCGCAGATCGAGGCGTCGAGCTGGGAGGCTTCGCGCGCGCCGCGGGGACCTTCCTCGCGGCGCATCGGCTCGAGCAGCGCGCGGCAGAGCTCGAAGCGGTCGTCGTCGCGTTCCGGCTCGCGGGCGACGACGTCGCGCAGGATCGCGATCGCCGCCGCCTGCGCCCGCTCGCGGTCGCCGTCGCCGCGTCCGGGCTCCTGACGGCGCATCGAACGCGCCGACAGCAGCAGGCAGCGCGCCTTGAGCGCCTTGGCGTCGTCGGACGCCGGATCCTCCGCCAGCACGCCGTCGACCAGCGCCATCGCCTTGGCGGCATGCTCGCGCAGCGCCGTCGCGCGTTCGCGTTCCCCCTCGCCGCCGCGTTCCGCGCGCCCTCCGGGGCCGAACGGCGGCCGACGGCCGAACGGCAGATCGCTCGCCAGCAGGTAGTGGACTTCCGCGCGGTCGAGTCGGATCGCGCGACTGCTGTCCGACGACAGCGCCTCCAGCAAGGCCAACGCGGCCGCCAGCGCCGAGCGCGCCGCATCCGACTGTCCGCGCCGCCGGGCCAACTGCGCGCTCTCCACCAGCACCGCAGCGCGTTCGCGGCGCACGTCGCGATCCGCGACCGCGCCGAGATGGTCGAGCGCCTGCTGGTAGGCCTTGCCGGCGGCTTCGAGGTTGACCGGCGCGCCAAGCCGCGCGTGGATCATGCCGACGCGCCAGCAGGCGCGCGCGGTCTCGAAGCGCAGCGCCGCGTTGCCCTCGTTCTGCGCCGCGAACCGGTCGTAGAACGCGAGCATCTCCTGCAGCAGCGCGAGGTCCTTCGGGTCGACGACGGCGCGCACGAGGACGGTTGCCTCGCCGGTCTCCTCGTCCTCGTCGACGGCCAGCGTCGGCGCCGGGCCGACGAGGGCGTCGAACACGCGGCCGAAGGCGTCCAGCGTCACGTCGAGGTTCTGCTCGGCGCGGCGCGACTCCTGCGCGGCCAGCGTCGCCGAGACCTCGGCGCGGGCGAGCGCTTCGCTGGTGACGCCGTAGGAGACCCAACCCATCACGCCCGTGCCGACGACCGCGAGCGACGTCGCCACCGCCAGCGACGCCAGCGCGCGATTGCGCCGTCCCCAGCGCCGCAGTTGGGCCGCGGCCGAGAGCCGGCGGGCGGCGACCGGCTGGTCGTCGAGGAAGGCGCGCAGGTCGCGCGCCAGCGCGCTGCAGTCGGCGTAGCGATCCTGCGGATCGAGCGCGCAGGCCTTCTCGACCACGACCGCGAGGTCCTCGGGCAGCTCGGGGCACGCCTTGCGCAGCGGCTCGCGGCGGTGCTGCCGGATGCGCTCCATCACCTCGCTGCGCGAGCCTCCGGCGAAGGCGGGCTTCAGCGTCAGCAGTTCGTACAGCGTGACGCCGAGCGCATACACCTCGCTGCGCACGTCGTACCGGCCCTGGAACTGCTCCGGCGCCATGTACTGCAGCGTGCCCAGGATGTCGCCGGAGTGCGTCAGGCCCTCGGCTTCGAGCGCCTTGGCGAGACCGAAGTCGGTGACCCACAGGTGGTCGCCGCCCTGCAGCAGCAGGTTGCCCGGCTTGATGTCGCGGTGCAGCGTGCCGAAGCCGTGCGCGTGGTGCAGGGCGCTCGCCGCCTGCGCGCCAAGGCGCGCGACGAAGCGCGCGCGCGTGCGCCACGCGCCGGGGCCCTGCGGCGGCGCTGCGCGCTGCGCCTC
>JBEITC010000150.1:0-8256 GCA_040375075.1 Planctomycetota bacterium
GGCGCCAGCGCGGCGGCGGCGCAAGAGCCGCTGCGACCCGCGGGGCCAAGCCGCCAAGGCCGCACGCGACCCGACCCGGCTCCCACCACGCTTGGGCGCGGCGCGCGCACGACCGTCGGGCAGCAACGCCCCGCCCGCGCTCAGCGGCCGTACGGCAGTTCCTGGCGGAAGTGGAAGCCGCGCTTCAGGTCGAACACACGCTCGACCAGCTGCAGATCGACGCGCTTGCCGGCGAACGTGCCGCGCAGCGTCAGCACCGTGCGTTTCTGGTCGATGCGGCGGCCGAAGTCCTCCCAGCTCTCGGGGGCGGGATGCAGGACCTGACGCGTCGCGTCTTCGCGGCTCGCCGTCCACGCGCCGTCGCCGCCGCCGTTGCCGGCCTTCGGCTGCAGCGTGACCTTGCCAGCGGCGAGGTCTTCGCCGTAGACGAACTCGACGCGCGTGCCGGCGAGGTCCTCGGCATAGGCGTGCTTGCGGCTGATGACGAGCCGACGCCAGCGCGTCGCGTCGGTCGGCGGCACCTCGCCGAACGCCGGCACGCCCGCCGGATCGGCCGACGGCCGCTCGACCTTCATCGACTCGACCTCCCAGACGCCGTAGAGCGCCGGCTTCGGCCCATCCTTGCTCGCCTGCTCGGCCGCGAACTGCGCGTGCTCGACGTGCAGCGACAGCAGGTGCGCGGCGACGAGCAGCGCGCCGGCGGCCGTCAGCGTGGCGCGCAGCCAGCCGGCGCGCACGACCGCGAGGTCCGGCGGCTCACAGCTGCGGTTGGCGACCACCAAGGCCCACAGCGGACCGCGCCACGGCAGCAGCAGCGCGAGCGCCGCGACCAGCAGGTGCGTCGAGCGCAGCTTGACCGGCACGTCGTAGCACCAGTTGAGCGCGACGACGTTGGCCATCACGACCACCGCGAACAACGCGCCGAGCAGCGCCGTGCGGCGGTGGAACAGCAGCAGCGCCGGCACGATCTCGAGCGCGCCGGTCAGGACCTCGTACGACGGCGATGCCGCCATGAAGGTCCACAGCAGGTCCATCGGCGAAGAGTCGCCCATCGTCGTCAGCAGGCGGCTGTTGGTGAGTTCGCCGAACTGGCCGACGTACAGCTTGGCGACGCCGTACATCAGCAGCACGAACGCCAGCCACCAGCGCACGTAGAGGTGCAGCCAGCGGCCCGCGCGCGGGTAGCCGACAGGCCGGCGCACGAGCAGCGACCAGCCGAGCGCGACGACGAAGCTCGCCAGCGCAACCACCAGCGTGCGCGTGATCTCGAGGCCGGTGTCGCCGCTGCCGGTCGCCTGCACGATCACCGGATACGGCGTCAGGCCGCGCTCCGAGAGCCACGACAGCGCCGTGCCCCACCAGCCATCGGCGCCGCCAAGCCACGCCGCGGCATCGCCGAACCATGCGAACGGCGCCGCGCCGAGCCACGGCAGGTCGAGCCGCCACGCGAGGCTGTCGCAGCCAGCGTCGACGGCTTGCAGCAGCGCGCGCACCGGCTCCGGCAGCGCGTACAGCAGCGCGTAGACGAGCGCGAAGCGGAACAGCACCGCCTGCCAGCGTGGCCACGCGCCGGGCGCGGGCGGCTCGGGGCGGACCAGCGCCGCCGGGGTCGCTTCGACCGACGCCGTCGGCGGCGCGGCGGACAGCTCGGCGGCGGGACCGTTCGGCGGGTTCGTGGTCATCGAGCGACCATGGTTGCCGGCGACCGGGCGACGGACAAGGGCGTCGCGTGCACGACACCACGACCCGCAACGCCCGCAGCTTCGCCCCGGCGACCGCGCGGCACGCGGCGTTCCCCGCCGCCGCGCGCCGCCGCAGGCTCCCGCCGATCGACCCGAGGCGAAGACGGATCGACGATCGGTCGACGGAATCCTCGCTGCAGCGCGATCAGCGCACCGCCAGCTCGGCGAAGTGCGTCTCGGCATTGCTGGCGCCGAGCCCGAGCGCAGCAAAGCCGGCGCACGCGGCTGGCAGCGGCGCGACAACGCGCGCGTCGCCGGCCGTGGCGACGAGTTCGCGGCGAAAGACGTCGACGGCGACGCGCAGCGCGACCGGCGCCTGCCCGTCCCACGGCAGCGGCGCCTCCCACCGCGCCTTGCCGCCCATCGGCCCGAGCACGACGAGCTTCTTGGCGCCGAACTCGACGCCGACGCGCCAGCGCGAAGCGTCGGCGACGGCAGCGCCCCCCGCTTCGCCGAGCACGACGAAGCCGTTCTGCTGCGGCTTGCCGGGCAGCGCGCGCAGCGTCGTCGCCACGTCGAAGCGCGGGCCGAGCTGCTGCGGCCGCAGCGCCCAACCGCCCGGCGCGTTGGCCCACAGCCGGTGGCCGCCTTGCTCGGCGACGATGCGCGTCACGCCGGCGCTGTGCGGGAAGCGCGCCGGCAGCAGCTCGCCGGTGTCGTCGCCGTACTGCGCGCGCAGCGCGACCAGCTTCGCCGTCAGTTCCTTGCGCACGTCCGCGTAGGCCGGATCGTCGGCGACCGAGCGCAGCTCGTCGGGGTCGTTGGCGAGGTCGAACAGCTCCCAGCCGTCGACGCCAGGCTCGTAGTAGCGGATCAGCTTGTGCGTCGCCGTGCGCACGCCGTACATCGCCGGCACGCGGTGCGTTGCCTGCGACTCGTAGTAGTGGTAGTAGACCGCGTCGCGCCATCCGGTCGGCGCCTCGCCGGCGAGCAGCGGCACGAGGCTGCGGCCGTGCACGCCCTTCGGCGCTGGCACGCCGGCGAGTTCGAGGAACGTCGGCGCGAAGTCGATGTTCTGCGTCAGCTGCGCGACGTCGCGGCCGGCGGCGATGCGGCCGGGCCAGCGCATCACCAGCGGCATGCGCAGGCACTCCTCGTCCATCCAGCGCTTGTCGTACCAGCCGTGCTCGCCGAGGAAGAAGCCCTGGTCGCTGCTGTAGACGACCAGCGTGTTGGCCTTGACGTCGGGATGCGCGTCGAGCCACGCCAGCAGCGCGCCGACGCTGCGGTCGACGCCCTGCACGCAGCGCAGGTAGTTCTTGAGGTAGCGCTGGTACATCCAGCGCACGCGCTCGCGGCCTTGCGGGTTCTCGCGCCGGAAGGCCTCGTCCTCCGCCGCGAACGCCGCGTCCCACGCCGCGCGCTGCGCGTCGTCCATGCGCGCGCGCTGCTGCTGCCACGCGCGGTCGAGGTCGGCGAGCGTCGGCGCCTCGGTCGCCGTCGGCGGCACCATCAGGTCGTAGTGCAGCGTCATGTGCCGCGCGATCTCCATCTCCGTCGCCGCGCGCGCCGGCAGCCGGCCGTCGTAGGCGTCGAACAGCGTCGCCGGCTCGGGCAGGTCGCGTTCGCGGAAGGCGCCGAGGTCGGCGGGCGCTGGCAGCCAGTTGCGGTGCGGGGCCTTGTGCTGGCACATCAGCACGAACGGCTTCTGCGGATCGCGCGCCTCCAGCCACTCGAGCGCCAACTGCGTGGTGACGTCGGTGGCGTGGCCCGGCATGCGCACGCGCCCGTCCTTGGTCAGGAAGTCCGGGTTGTAGTACTGGCCTTGGTCCGGCAGCACGACCCAGTGGTCGAAGCCGGTCGGCGTCGACTCGAGGTGCCACTTGCCGACGATCGCCGTCTGGTAGCCGGCCTGCTGCAGCAGCTTCGGGAACGTCGGCTGGCCACCGTCGAAGACGTTGCCGTTGCGGCAGAAGCCGTTGGCATGGCTGTGCAGCCCGGTCAGGATCGTCGCCCGCGACGGCCCGCACAGCGCGTTGCCGCAGAAGTTGGACCGGAACAACACGCCCTCGTCGGCGATGCGGTCGATGTGCGGCGTCTGGTTGAGGCGCGAGCCGTAGGCGGAGATGGCGTGCGCGGCGTGGTCGTCGCTGAAGACGAACAGGATATTGGGCCGCGCGCCGGCGAGCGGTTGCTGGGCGAGACCGGCCGTGGCCGCCACCGCGACGACGAGCGCGAACAACGGGACGAGACGGCGGGCCCGAGGCATCTGCGCACCATAGCCGAGGCGGCAAAAACATGACCTCCGTCGCCGCGGCCATCGCTAGAGTCCGCAACCTTCCCCGTCGTCCTGCGCAATCGGCGCACCGAGGCCATGACCGTCCCACCAGACCGCGGCGTCAGCCGCCGTTCCTTCCTCAAGGGCTCCGCCGTCGCCGGCGTCGCCACGACCGGACTGACCGCCGCAGCGCAAGCCGCGCCCGCCGGCCCGACGACGTTCGGCCCCGGCGAGCACGAGATCGCGCTGCAGATCAACGGCAAGGCGCGCGCGGTCAAGGTCGAGACGCGCACGACGCTGCTCGACGCGCTGCGCGACGGCCTCGACATGACCGGCGCCAAGAAGGTCTGCGACCGCGGGGCCTGCGGCGGTTGCACGGTGCTCGTCGACGGCGCGACGGTGACGTCGTGCATGACGCTCGCGATGGACGCGGTCGGCGCCGAGATCACGACCATCGAGAGCCTGTCCGAGGGCGACACGGTGCACCCGCTGGTGCAGAACTTCGTGCACTGCGACGCGATGCAGTGCGGCTTCTGCACGCCGGGCATGGTGATGAGCTCGCTGAGCTGCCTGCAGCGCCGCGGCAAGCCGACGGTCGCGCAGATGCAGCAGGACCTGAGCGGCAACCTGTGCCGCTGCGGCACCTACGGCCGCGTGATGCAGGCGATCCAGCGCACGGCGCAGGGAGGCGGCAAGTGAGCGCCCGCACGCCGCAGGAAGACGTCAAGATCAGCGTCGGCTACAAGGCGCTGCCCGGCCAGAAGGACGACCGGATCGAAGAGCGCACGGTCAAGCCCGCCGCCGGCGACGCGCCGCCGTGGGACGCGAAGACGCAGTTCGCGCTGGTCGGCACCGACGTCGACCGCGTCGACGGCCTCGCCAAGGCCTCGGGCCGCGCCAAGTACAGCTACGACGTCACGTTCCCCGGCATGCTGCAGGCGATGATCCTGCGCAGCCCGGTGGCGCGCGGCAAGCTGACGGCGCTCGAGCTCGACGAGGCGCGCGCCATGCCCGGCGTGCAGGCGGTCGTCGCGCTGAAGGAGATCGGCAACAAGGTGCGCTTCGTCGGCGACGCCATCGCCGCGGTCGCCGGCGTGAACATGCACGCGGTGCGCGACGCCATCGAGCGCATCCGCGCCGAGTACGAGCGCGAGGAGCACAACGTCGACTACCTCGTCGCCGACGACGCGCCGATGGTCGACGAGAAGGGCGCGATCACCGAGGACTGGCCGGCCGCGGAGACGATGACCGAGGCGCTGCTCGAGTCGAAGATCACGCACGAAGCGACCTACCGCGTCGAGGTGCAGACGCACAGCTCGCTGGAGACGCACGGCGGCGTCGCGCGCTGGACCGGCAACGACCTCGAGGTCTGGCTGTCGACGCAGGCGACGTTCGGTTGCCGCGGCGAGCTCGCGCGCGCGCTGCAGGGCAAGAAGATCGACGTCGGCTCGGTGACGATCCACTCCGAGTTCGTCGGCGGCGGCTTCGGCAGCAAGTTCGGCGCCGGCATCGAAGGCCTCGCCGTGTGCCTGCTCGCGCACGCCGCCAAGGCGCCGGTCAAGCTGATGCTCGACCGCTTCGAGGAGCACACCACCACCGGCAACCGCCCCGGCGCGCTGATGCAGGCGCGCGGCGGCGTCGACGCCGAGGGCAACATCCGCGCATGGGACTGGCGCAGCTTCGGCCACGCCGGCTTCAGCGGCAGCGGCGGCAGCGTCGCGGTGCCCAACTACTACACCGCCGACGCCGAGGTGCGCCGCAACCACAAGGACCTCGCGATCGACGCCGACCCGCCGCGGCCGATGCGCGCGCCCGGCCACCCGCAGGGTTGGTTCGGCGCCGAGCTGTTCCTCGACGAACTGGCGGCGAAGGCCGGCGTCGATCCGCTCGCGTTCCGCCTCAAGAACGACCGCGAGCAGATCCGCCAGGACCAATGGCGCTTCGCCGCCGAGCGCTTCGGCTGGGCCGCGGCGCGCGCGCGCACGAACGCGCCGGGCGCGCGCATGCTGCGCGGCGTCGGCCTGAGCTCGGCGCGCTGGGGCAACCTCGGCAACCCGGGCCGCCCAGCGCACGGCATCACCTGCCGCATCCACCAGGACGGCACCGTCGAGACGCGCAGCGGCGCGCAGGAGCCGGGCGTGGGCACCAAGACGATGCTCGCGGTGATCACCGCCGAAGAGCTCGGCATCGACCTCAAGGCGGTCAAGGCGACCGTCGGCCACACCGGCGACCCGTCGGGCCCGGCGAGCGGCGGCAGCACGGTGACGCCGAGCCTCGCGCCGGCGGCCCGCCACGCGGCGTTCCTCGCCAAGCAGCAGCTGTGCGAGCTGGTCGGCAAGCACCTCGGCGTGCCGGCGAGCGACGTCACCTGCGCCGGCGGCCTCGTCGGCCTCGGCAAGTCGCAACTGCGCTGGGCCGAGGCCTGCAAGCTGATCGGCCCCAATCCGATCGACGTGCGCGGCCAACGCTTCGCCAACTACGACAGCAAGCCGTTCCACGCCAGCCAGTGCGGCGTGCAGATGGCCGAGGTCGAGATCGACAGCTGGACCGGCTTCGTGCGCGTCACGCGCATGTTCGGCATCCAGGACTGCGGCCTCGTCATCACCAAGAAGCTGGCCGAGAGCCAGGTGCTCGGCGCGATGATCCAAGGCGTCAGCTACGCGCTGCACGAGCAGCGCATCATGGACAAGCGCACCGGTCGCATGCTCAACGGCGACTTCCTGCGCTACAAGATCACCGGCGTGCGCGACCTGCCGGAGCTCGAGTGCCACATGCACTCGATCGCCAACGGCCACGACAGCGTCGGCGCCGCCGGCCTCGGCGAGCCGCCGTCGGTCGCCTCGGCCGCAGCGATCGCCAACGCGGTGTTCCACGCGCTGAGCGCGCCGGTCCGCCACCTCCCCATCACGCCCGACAAGGTCCTGAAGGCCCTGGCCCAGAAGGGATGAGCCGATGAAGCCGTTCACCTACGTCGTCCCCAAGGACCTCGCCGAAGCCGCGGCCGCCGCGGCCCAGCCCGACACCGTGCTCAAGGGCGCGGGCATCGACCTCGTCGACCGCATGAAGGAGCGTCTGCAGACGCCCCAGCAGGTCGTCAACCTGCTGCCGCTCAAGCGCGAGCTCGCCGGCGTCGCGCGCGCGGCCGACGGCGCGCTGCAGATCGGCGCGCTGACCACGCTGACCGAGCTGGAGCAGCACGCCGAGCTCGCCGATCCGGCGCTGCAGGCGCTGCGCCAGTCGGCCGGCATGACGGCGACGCCGCAGGTGCGCAACCGCGCGACCGTGGCGGGCAACATCCTGCAGTTCACGCGCTGCTGGTACGTGCGCAGCGAGGCCTTCCACTGCCTGCACGGCGGCCGCGGCCCGACCTGCCTCGCGGTGACCGGCGAGAACCGCTACCACGCGGTGCTCGGCTGGATGGACTGCGTGCGCGTGCACCCGAGCAACCTGGCGCCGCCGCTGCTCGCGCTCGGCGCCGAGTACACCACGACGGTCGCCGGCAAGGAGCGCCGCCGCGCGATGGCCGAGCTGTTCCCGGCCGAGCCGCGGGCGCAGAACCCCGAGCACACGCTGCTGCCCGGCGAGATCGTCACGGCGATCCACGTGCCCAAGCAACCCGCCGGCGCGCGCAGCGCCTACTGCGAGTCGCGCGAGAAGCAGACGTTCGACTGGGCGACGACCGCGTGCGCCGTGCGCGTCGTGATGCAGGGCGGCAAGATCACCGCCGCCGACCTCGTGCTCGGCGCCGTGGCGCCGAACCCGCTGCCGCGTCCGAAGGCCGCGGCCGTGCTGGTCGGCGAGGCGCCGAGCGCGGCGCTGTTCCTGAAGGCGGCCGAGCTCGCCTTCGCGGGCGCCAATCCGCTGGCGCACAACGACTACAAGCTCACGGTCGGCAAGGCGATCGTGCGGCAGGCCCTCGACGAAGCGACGCGGTGACGCCATGACCGAGAAGATCAAGACGCACGAAGACCTGCTGCCGAAGGACCTGTGCCCGTCGATGCTGATGAAGCACCTGCTGACGCACTCGCTCGGCGAGCGCGTCTACGACGACCGCAAGTGGCCCGGCGACGGCTACTACTGGTGCGCGCGCACGTGCACCTGCGTCGGCCCCGACGACGAGATCGTGCACCCGCGCGACTGCCGGCCGGGCCGTAAGTGCTACGAGGGCCCGCTGCCGCAGGCGTGAGCCGCCGCGCGGCCGGCCCGGAACGGCGCCGCGCCAGCGCATGGCAGCACACGGGGCAGCGCACGGGGCAGCGGCGCAGCGCACGGGGCAGCGGCGCAGCGCACGGGGCA
>JBEITC010000417.1:0-3706 GCA_040375075.1 Planctomycetota bacterium
CCGCACGCGCGCGCTGTTGGTGCCGGGGCTTACCCCGACGTTGACGCCTTCCGTGGTCGGCCCGCTGGCGACCCCTGCGATCACGGCGCCGGCTGGCCCGGGCGGGTCGCCGTTGGTGACGTTCGCGGACGTCGCCGATGCCGCGACCTTCGTCGGCTTCCTCGCTGCGACCCACGACGTCACCGCCACCGACGAGCAGGGACGCGAATGGCATGTCTTCGTGCCCGACCGCGACGCTGCGGGTGGGACGCGGTCCGTGCAGTTCCCGTCGCTCGCTGCGCTGCCCGTGGCCAATGCGCCCGGGCTCGCCGCCGGCGACTGGTCGGTCGTCGTCGCGTCGCGCGTCTGGTTGACGTCGGGCCTCGCGCCGGCCGGCGCCGACGACTGCGTGCTCACCGAGCGCGTCCGCACCGAGGTCGACTTCGTGCAGTCGGCGCCGCAGACGTTCGTCGTGCAATGAGCGGCGCTGGCACGGCCGTCGTGCTGCTGTCCGGCGGCCTCGACTCCGGCGTCGCCGCCGCGCGCTTCGTCGAAGGCGGCGGCCGCGTGGTCGCGAGCCTGTGCTTCGACTACGGCCAGCGCGCGGCGGCGCGCGAACGCGCGGCCGCGGCGGCGTTGGCGCAGCGCCTGGGCGGATCCTTCCACGCGGTGCCGTTGCCGTGGCTCGCCGAGGTGGCTGTCCGCGGCGGTTCGGCGTTGGTCGCGGGCGGCGGCGAACTGCCGACCGGCACGATCGAGCAACCCGGCGACGCCGCCAGCGCCGCCAAGGTCTGGGTGCCGGCCCGCAACGCCGTGTTCGTCGCCATCGGTGCGTCCTACGCCGAGGCGCTCGGCGCCGACTGCGTCGTCGCCGGCTTCAACCGCGAAGAAGCGGAGACGTTCCCCGACAACTCGGCGGCCTTCCTCGCCGCCGCGTCAGCGCTCCTCGCGCTCGGCACGCGGAGCGGCGTGCAGGTCGCCAGCCCGACGATCGGCATGGACAAGGCGGCGATCGTCGCCGCCGCGCGCGAACTCGGCTTCGCCGCCGCCGACTTCTGGTCGTGCTACGAGGGCGGCGAGCAGCCCTGCGGCCGCTGCGAGTCCTGCCTGCGCAGCCGCTGGTCGCGCTGACCGACGCTCAGCGCACGATCTTCCAGCGGCGGCCGTCCGCCGCCGTGCCGCCGGGGGCGGGCGTGCCGCCGACCAGCATGTTCGGCGACGCGACGTTCAGCGCAGCGCCGGCGGCGGGGCCGTTCGAGGCGCCGTCGTAGACGCTGTCGATGCACGAGAGGATGTCGCCGGTCTGGTTGGTGTAGAACGCCAGGTTGCCGCTGGCTGCGCGCGTCTGCGGCCACGCGACGCACGACCAGTAGACCTCCGCCAGGTCGGCGTCGACGGAGCCGGCGTTGCCCGCCGTCGCCGGCAGGCCGGCGCCCGAAGCGTCGGGCAGGTAGAGCCGGAGCAGGTAGCCGCGCGACGACACGTTGCCGTTCGCGTCGACGATGCCGAGCGACGGCGGCAGCGACGGCGGGTTGAGCAGTTCGGCGCCCGTGCGCAGCAGGCGCGTGCCGCACATCTCGTCGAGGCCAAGCGCTTCGCCGCGGCCGTCGCCGTCCGAGTCGACGACGGCGTGCATCTGGCACTGCAGCTGCGCGGTCACGACCGAGCGCAGCGCCGCGATGGCGACGGTCTCATTGCTCGTGACGCGGGTCGAGAGCAGGTTGGGCACGGCCATCATCGCTAGGATGGCGATCACGGCCACGACGATCAGGAGCTCGATGAGGGTGAATCCGCGGTCGTGATTGCGAGGCATGGTCGGCGTCGTTCCGGTTGGCGATGACCTGGAATCGGTCGCCGTAAGGGGGATCCCGTAGTCCGTCGCGTCCGTCCGTCCCGACATGGGCCAGCACGGACCCGGGTCGGTGGCGGATCCGTCGCTGGCGCCGGCCAGTGGGCCCCTATGCTGCCCGCCTCGCCGCCATGCGGACCTTCGGCATCGTCAACGTCACCCGGGATTCGTTCTCCGACGGCGGGCGGCACTTCGACCCCGCGGCAGCGCTCGCGCACGCCGAAGCGTTGGCGGCCGCCGGGGCCGACGTGCTCGACGTCGGCGCCGAGTCGACGCACCCGGACGCCGAAGACGTCGACGCCGCCACCGAGATCGCGCGCCTCCTGCCGGTGGTGGACGGCCTGCTCGCGCGCGGCCGCTGCGTCAGCGTCGACACCTGCAAGCCCGAGGTGATGGCGGCGATGGCCGCGCGCGGCGTGGCGTGGCTCAACGACGTCGCCGGCTTCCGTTCGGCCGCGGCGATGGCCGTGGTCGCTGCCGCGCCGGCGCGCGTGCGCTTCGTCGCCATGTTCTCGCGCAGCGAGGCCGCGCGCGCCGACCGCGGCGACCGCGACCCGGCGACCGTCGTCGCCGACATCCGCGCCTTCTGCGGCGAACGCATCGCCGCCTTCGCCGCCGCCGGCGTCGCGCGCGAACGGCTGGTGCTCGATCCCGGCATGGGTTTCTTCCTCGGCCGCGACCCGGCGAACAGCCTGCGCGTCCTGCGGCACGTCGGCGCGCGCGAGCGCGAGTTCGGGCCGTTGCTGGTCTCGGTGTCGCGCAAGTCGGTCCTCGGCGCCGTCCCCGGCGCGGCGGTCGACGCGCGCGGCCCGGGCACGCTCGCCGCCGAGCTGTGGGCAGCGCGGGCCGGCGTGGCCTGGATCCGCACCCACGACGTCCGCGCGCTGCGCGACGCCGTCGCGATCGAGCAGGCGATCGCGGCGCAGCCATGATCCCGCTGCGCGACGACGTGCCGGCGGCGCGGCCGCCGGTGGTCACACGCGCGTTGGTGGTCGCCTGCGGGCTCGTCTACCTGCTGCAACTCGGCGATCCGCGCGGCGAGATCGTCGACGCGTGGGGCATGGTGCCGGGCCGCGTGCTCGATCCCGATTCGCCGGCGTGGGAGCTGCCGCGGCGGCTGGCGCATGGCCGCGAACTGCCGCCCGTCGGCGCCGCCGCGGTCCCCGACTGGTGGACGCTGCTGACCTGCACGTTCCTCCACGGCGGCCTGCTGCACTTCGCCGGCAACATGCTGTTCTTGTGGATCTTCGGCGACAACGTCGAGGATCGCTTCGGCCGGCTGCGCTTCCTCGCCTTCTACCTCGCGTGCGGCGTCGCCGCATCGGCGGCGCATCTGGCCGCGTCGCCCGGCTCGGCCGTGCCGACGGTCGGCGCGTCGGGCGCGGTCGCGGGGGTGATGGGGGCGTACCTGCTGCTCTACCCGCACGCCCGGGTGCAGATGCTGGTCGTGCTCGGACCGTTCCTCGACCTGCTGGTGCTGCCGGCGCCGTTCTTCCTCGGGTACTGGTTCCTGCTGCAACTGGCCGGCACGTTGTTCGATCCGGGAGTCGCCGGCGGTGTGGCGTGGTGGGCGCACGTCGGTGGTTTCGTCGTCGGCGCCGCGGTCGCGTGGCTGCTTCGTGCCGCCGATCGCTTGCGGCCAGCGCCGCCGCGGGTCACGCTGGGCGCCCGCCGTCTGGCGCTCCGCCGCCAGTGAGGATTCCGGCCTGCCGTTGAACCGCTCGCGGTCCGGCGCGTTCCCCGCACCCCTCTCCCCAATGGCTCGCCACCATCTGTTCGTGCCGCGCGCGCTGTGCGCAGCGTTCGTGCCGTCGTTCGTGCTCGTTCCCGGGTTGCTCGCGCAGGCTCCGGCCGCCGCCGCGAGCCCGTCCGCCGCGC
>JBEITC010000382.1:0-4045 GCA_040375075.1 Planctomycetota bacterium
AGCACATCGCTGCGCAGCGGGAAGGTGCCGGAGTGGAGCTGCCGGCCATAGCCGTTGCGCACCACGGTGATCGGCAGCAGGCCATAGCTGCGCTGGCTCGGGTTCTCGACCGTGTCGGCGAGCAGGATCATGCCCGCGCACGTCGCAAACACCGGCACGCCGCTGCGCAGCGCATCGCCGAGCGGGCCCCACAGGCCGTCGACGTCGAGCAGCTTGAGCATCGTCGTGCTCTCGCCACCCGGCAGCACGAGGCCGTGCAGTCCGCGCAGGTCGGCCGCCGTGCGCACCTGACGGGTGCGCAGGCCCGCCGCCTGCAGCGCCGCTTCGTGGTCGGCGAAGTCGCCTTGCAGCGCGAGCACGCCGACGAGCGGCGCGCCCGGCTCAGACACCACGGCCGGCGAGGCGCTCCTGCGGCGCCATCTGGTGGATGTCGATGCCGACCATCGGCTCGCCGAGGCCGCGCGAGACCTCGACGAGCGCCTTCGGGTCGTTGAAGTGCGTCGTCGCGCGCACGATCGCCTTGGCGCGCTTGACCGGATCGCCGCTCTTGAAGATGCCCGAGCCGACGAACACCGCCTCGGCGCCGAGCTGCATCATCAGCGCCGCGTCCGCCGGCGTGGCGACGCCGCCGGCCGAGAAGTTGGGCACCGGCAGCTTCTGGTGCTCGGCGACCCACGCGACCAGCTCGTACGGCACGCGCAGCTCGACGGCCTTGCGCTCGAGCAGCGTGCGCTCGAGGCCCTGCAGCGAGCGGATGCCCGTCATCAGCGCGCGCATGTGACGCACGGCCTCGACGACGTTGCCGGTGCCGGCTTCGCCCTTGGTGCGGATCATCGCCGCGCCTTCGTGGATGCGGCGCAGGGCCTCGCCGAGGTCGCGGCAGCCGCAGACGAACGGCGTGCGGAAGCCGCGCTTGTCGATCTGGAACTCCTCGTCGGCCGGCGTCAGCACCTCGCTCTCGTCGATGCAGTCGACTTCCATCGACTCCAGCATCTGCGCCTCGACGAAGTGGCCGATGCGCACCTTGGCCATCACCGGGATGCTGACGGCCTTCTGGATGCCCGAGATCATGTCGGGGTCGCTCGCGCGCGCGACGCCGCCGTGCTTGCGGATGTCCGCCGGCACGCGCTCGAGCGCCATCACGGCGCAGGCGCCGGCGTCCTCGGCGATGCGCGCCTGCGTCGGGTCGATGACGTCCATGATGACGCCGCCCTTGAGCTGCTCGCAGAAGCCGATCTTGCTGACGAGTTCTTCGGCGGTGAAGCCGGGGACGTGCGGGATGGGATGCAGCGTGGCCATTGGATTCGTTGCGGGGGTTCGGACGGGAGGGAAGGTCAGACGAAGGCGCGGCCGGGCACGGGGGCGGCCAGCAGCGCGCGGCACTGCGCCGCGAGCACCGCGACGCCGTTGTGGATCTGCTGCCGGTCGGCGCGCGTCAGCGACAAGCGGACGCCGCGCGACGGCAGGCCGTGGAGGTCGAACAGGCGGCCGGGCACGACGCGCACGCCGCGGTCGGCGGCGAGGTCGGCGAGGCGTTCGCCGTGGCCGGGCTCGGGCAGCTCCAGCCACGCGACGAAGCCGCCGTCGGGATCGGTGACCGAGCAGCCGGCCGGCAGCTGCTCGCGGCAGGCGCGCTGCAGCGCGTCGTGGCGCGCGCGCAGCTCGGCGCGCAGCGCGGTCAGGTAGCGGTCGAAGTGGCCGTTGCGCACGAACTCGACGAGCGCTGCCTGCAGCAGCGGGCTCGTCTCGAGGTCCATGAAGCGCTTCACCGCCGCCATCGGCCGCAGCAGGTCCTGGCTGCCGGCGATCCAGCCGATGCGCAGGCCGGGGAACAGGTCCTTGCTGACGGTCGAAACCGTGACGGTCAGCCCGCGCGGATCGAGCGAGCGCAGCGTCGGCAGCGGCTCGCCGCGCGTGCGCAGCGACGTCTGGTACTCGTCCTCGACGATCGGCGTGCCGGTGCGGCCGACGATCTCCAGCAGCGCGCGGCGCTGCGCGAGGTCGAGCGTGCGCCCGGTCGGATTGTGGAACGTCGGCGTCAGGTAGACGAGCCGCGCCTGCCGGCGCACCAGCGCGCGTTCGAGCTGCGCGAGGTCGAGGCCCTGGGCGGTGAACGGCACCGGCACGACATTGAGGCCGTGCGCGCGCAGCAGGCCGTGCATCTGGTGATAACACGGCGCTGCCACCACCACCGTGTCGCCGCCGGCGCAGAACGTGCGCAGCACGAGGTCGAGCGCCTGCTGCGCGCCGGCCGTCACCAGCACGTCGTCGCCGGTCAGCGTCGGGTCGATCTCGCGCGAGTGCTCGGCGAGCATCGCGCGCAGCTCGGGCAGGCCGTTGTGCGCGTGGCCGTAGCCGAGCAGTTCGGCGCCGCGCTGCTGCAGCACGGCGTCCATCGCGCCGCGCCAGGCGTCGACCGGGAAGCGCTCGGCGTCGGGCGCGAGCTCGGCGAAGTTGGCGACCAGCGGCGTGCCCGGCGGCAGCGGCGGCGCGCCGACCATGTCCTGGCTGCGGCGCAGGGCGGCCTCGGCGTAGGCGCTGAGCGGCCGGGCGCTGGCGACCGGGCCAGCGCCGGCGGCCTGCTTCTGCGGCAGCACCGTGGTGCCGCGGCCGACGGTGCCTTCGACGAGGCCCTGGTCGGCGAGCTGCTTGTAGGCGTCCTGCACCGTCGCGCGCGTCACGTCGCAGGCGCTGGCGATGGTCCGGATCGGCGGCAGGCGGTCGCCGGCGCGCATCCGGCCCTCGTCGATCGCGCGCACGTAGAAGCCAGCGATCTGCGCGGCGAGCGGCGCCCTGGCTTCGCGGTCGAGTTCGGGGAGGAGGACGTGCACGGGGCGCCTCCTATAGAGGCCAAACTTGTCCCGTCAACCGGGCCATATTGGCCCAGGGGGTGCCCGAGGCCCGTTCCGAGGCCGCCAGCGGTCGCCTTGAGCGAACCCAAAAGAATGTCCCGCAGGCGTTTCCCCCATCGCATCGGCTAGAAGCAGGAAGCGACTGTCGGGTCACGCGACAGTCGCAGCGGCGGTGCTCGATATCTCGACACCGGAGGACGGATGGGAGCAATCAACACGTTTGCCGCAGCATGCGGTCTGGTCGCATTGGGGATCACCACGGGCACGCAGGGCGCGTCCTGCCCGGATCCCAACGCCATCGCGCGCTCGCTCGAGCGCGCGGCCACGACGCCAAGCGGCGCCGAGTACCTCGCGCCGGTCGCCGCCGACCTGCTCGACCTGCCCGCCGAGGCGCACGCGCTGCCGAGCGCGCCGCCGGCGCCGATCGGCGAAGTGCGTCTCGATCCCGCGCCCGGCGCGTCGGCTGGCGAGACGTTCGTCGTCGGCGACGGCGCCCGGCGCGTCTTCGACGCCGAGACGATCGCCGCATTCGCCGGTTGGTGCGGCGCGCGCGCCGACGAGCGCCCGAACGCCAGCGATCGCGACGCGGCGCTGAACGTGCAGCAGGGTCGCGCCGCGTTCGCCGTCGTCGCCAGCCCGCTGTCGGCGAACGAGCGCAAGGCCGGATTGCACGAGACGCCGGTCGCGGTCGAGTTGTTCGCGCTCGCCTGCTCGGCGCACGCGCCGCTGCAGTCGCTGTCGAAGTCGCAGATGCGCAAGATCCTCACCGGCGAACTGACCGACTGGAACCAGCTCGGCTGCGGCGCCGGTCCGATCACCGTCTACGTGCCGTCCGAGCGCGGCCTCGCCGAGCGCGCCGCGCTGGCGATGATCCCCGGCGATCCGTTCGCCACGCGCTGCGTCGCGCTCGCGGAGAACGAACTGGCGACGGCGCTCGCGCAGCCCAACGCGCTCGGCGTGGTGCGCGTCGGCCGCGGCTCGCTGCCCGCCAACGTGAAGGCGCTCGCGATCGACTGGAGCCCGGCGACCATCGAGGCGTTCCGCGCCGGCGCGTACCGCTTCGGCGCGACGGTGTCGCTGGCGACGCTCGGCGCGCCCGGCGGCGCGGCGGCCCGCTTCCTGTCGTCGTGCCACGCGCCCGACGGCGCCGCCGCCCTGGCCCGCGCCGCGCTCGTAGCGCCCTGAGCGCGCAC
>JBEITC010000251.1:0-5925 GCA_040375075.1 Planctomycetota bacterium
ATCGACTTCGCCGGCGCCGCCGCGACCGTGCTCGCGACCGGCGAACAGGCCGCCGCCGCGATCGCCAAGGCGCAGCTGGTCGGCTGGATCGGCGTCGCCGCGGCCGCCGTCGGCGGCGGACTCGGCGCGATCGCCGCGGCCAAGCGCCACGCCGGCGAGCGCATCGCCTTCAACAAGCCGCTGCTGGCCCAGGAGGCCGTGCAGCGCAAGCTCGTCGAGTGCCGCCGCGCCGTCGACGGCGCCCGCCAGCTGGCGTGGCACGCCGCGCGCCTGTGCGATCTCGGCCAGGACGGCACGGAGGCCGCGATCTCGGCGCGCGTCGCCGCGGTCGACGCGATGGTCGCCGCCGCCGACGAGGCGATCCAGATCCACGGCGGCTTCGGCTACACGGTCGAGTACCACGTCGAGCGCCACTACCGCGACGGCAAGACGCTCGAAGCGCTGGACGGCGGCGGCGAAACGCTGCGCAACCGCCTCGCGACGCTGCAGCTGGCCTGAGCCCGGCGGGCGACTGGCTACGGGCCGGTCGTCGCCGTGGCGTCGGCGCCGCGCGCGGCGCGGTGGTCGGCCAACGCGCGGTGCCACTCCAGCCACGCCTCGACGGCCAGCGCCTCGGCGTCGGCGAGCTGCAGTTCGCGCTGCTGCACGCGGAACATGTCGCTGCGGCCGAGCTCGAAGGCGCGCTTCTCGGCGTCGACGACCTGCCGCGCGAGGTCGGCGTTGCGCCGGCCGGCGACGTACTGCGCGTGCCCCGCGCGCAGCGCCGAGCGCGCGTCGGCCACCTCGTTGACGACGCGGTCGCGGGCGAAGCGGCTGTCGAGGCGCAGGCGGCGGATCGCCGCCTCGGCCTGGCCGAGGCGACCGTAGGCGTCCCGCTGGCGCAGCGGCAGCTTCAGCTCGCCGCCGACGAACAGCTCTTCCTGCGCCGGGTCGGCGTAGGGATCGGCGCTCAGCGAACGGCTGGCCTCGACGATCATGTCGAGCTGCGGCTGCGTCTGGTTGCTGGCGAGGCTGCGGTCGGTCTCGGCGCGGTCGAGCTGCAGCTGCAGACGGCGCAGTTCCGGCCGCCGCGCCAGCGCCTCCTCGGTCTCGGCCACCAGCGTCGCCTCGTCGAGCGGCTGCGGCGCCGCCAGGTCCGTCGGCAGTCGCTTGCCGTCGGGCACGATCGGCGCGTCGTCGGCGTCGCGCAGGAACAGCGACAGCTCGAGCGCTGCCTGCTGCAGCTGGCGTTCCGCGCGGGCGATGAAGGTCTCGCGCTGCGCGATCAGCCGCTCGTTGTCGGTGACGTCGATGGCGGCGAGGAACTGCCGTTCGACGCCGCGCTGCAGGTCGGCGACGCGTTCGGTCGCGAGGCGCAGCAGGTCGCGCGCGATGCGCAGCCGCTGGCCGGCGGCGACCCACGCGTAGTACACGCGCGCGGCGGAGCGCACGTAGTCGATGCGCGCGCGCGCGATCGTCGGATCGGCCAGTTCGGCGTCGATCTCGGCCTGGCGCACGGCGGCGCGCCGGCGGTCGAAGCCGCGGTCGCGGAACAGCGGCACGCGGCCGCCGAAGACCAGTTCGCCGGCGTCCTGCGTGCGGTCCTTGCTGTAGTCCGGCAGGCCGCCTTCGCTGATGCGATAGCCGCCATAGACGGTGTCGCCCGTGGCCAGCGGCTGTTCCAGCGCTGCGCCGAAGGTCGTCGCCTCGTAGTAGCCGGCGACCTGGCGGCCGAGCTTGCTCGTCAGGTTGGTGTCGAAGTTGCCCATCGCCTGCAGCAGCCGGCCGGACGCGAGGTCGCGCTCGAGCAGCGCGCTGAGCCATGGGGGATAGCGGCTGGTCACCGACGCCAGCACTTCATCGAGGCCGAGCGGCGCGTCGGGCTGCGGCAACGTCGACGCTGCCGGAACCTGGGGCGTCGTCGGCTCGGTCGTCGCCGGCGGCGGTGGCACGTCGATCGGCGGCGGGACCGGCGGGCGGTAGCGGTTCGGGGCGCAGCTGCTCGCGGCCGCGATGGCGATCGCCACGGCGGCCAAGCGCATGGCGTGGCCGCTCACTTGCCGCCCTCCGGCGCCTTGCCGCCTGCGCCCGTCGGCGTGGCGAGCGACGGCGGGAAGCCATTGAGCTGGCGCCAGATCTCGAAGCCCAGCGACACGCGGTCGAGCACGATCCAGCCCTTGGCGCGCGTGCCTTGACGCAGCCAGCGCTCGTCGGGCCAGGCGTGCGGATTGCGCGCGGCGCCGACGGCGTCGAACGTCACGAGTCCGCGCAACCAGCTGACGAGCGGTCCTTCCGGGCCGGCGAACGGCCGCTCGTCGGGCAGCACCATCACGCGGAAGCGGCCGTGGCCGTCGTCGAAGCGGTCGATGAACGCGACCTTGCCGCCGAACGTGCCCACGGCGACCGACGGCCAGCCGACCCATTGCACCGCCGGCCAGCCTTCGAAGAGCAGGCGCACGTGGCGTCCGACCTCGAGGAAGGTCACGTCGTTGCCGTCGACGAACAGCTCGACGGCGCGTTGCTTGGTGCGCGGCACCAGCAAGGCGAGCGTCGCGCCTTGCTTGACGAAGCCGCCGCCCTGGCCGTTGGCGTCGAGCCGCTGCACGAAGCCGTCGGCGGGGGCCAGCACGCTCTGCTGGCGCTGGCGTTCGAGGTCGCGCTGCAGGCGCAGCACCGCGCCGTCCGCGTCGGCGACGTCGCCGCTCGCGGCGTCGCGGTCCGCCAGGGCCGACTGCACCTTCGCCTGCTCGTCGTTCTCGACGCGCGCGCGGTTGCTCTTCGCCGCCTGCAGCTGCGCTTGGGCGGCGGCGACGCCGGCCTCGCGAGCGCGCAGCTCGGCGCGGGCGACGCCGGCCTGCTGCTTCGCGCGCTGCAGTTCGAAGCCGGGGGCGATGCGCTCCTGCACGAGGCCCTCGAACATGGTCTCGAGGAACGTGTTGAGCTTGACGCCTTCGCCGGCGGCGGCGAGCCCTTGCCTCGCGACCTCGACGGCCTGCTCGGCGGCGCGGATCTGGTCGTCGGCGACGCGCATCGCCGCGGCGCGGGCCTGCTCGGCCTGCTCGGCGCGGCCGGCGTACTGGTCGCGCTTGCGCTGCGACGCGGCGCGCTTCTCCGCCGCGGCGGTGAGCTGGTCCTGCAGGCGCTCGAGGATGCGCGGGTCGTTGTCCGCGAGGTCGACGATGGGGTCGCCGGCCTTCACGTCCTGGCCTTCGCGGACGTGCCACTTGAGCAGCACGCCGTCGGTGCGCGCCTGGATCGGCAGCGGTCGGTCGATCGGGTCGAACTCGATGACGCGGCCTTCGCCCGGCAGGTTCTGCTGCCATGGCGCGAACGCCAGCACGAACGGCGTGACGAGCAGCAACAGCAGCATCGCGCGCGCCGTGCGGCGGCCGACGTGCTTGCCGCCGGCGAGCTGCACGGCGTCGGTCGAACGGGCCGGGTAGGCGGGGGATCGATGGCTCATCGGCGCGCCTCCGGCGCCGTCGGCGCCTCGCAGTCGATGGCGCGGTCGCACGCTGCCGCGACGTCGTCTTCCTGGGTCACCACCAGCACGGTCCAGCCGTGCCGCCGGTCGAACAGGTTGCGCAGCACGAGCGCGCGCATCGGCTTGGTGAGCACGTCGATGGCGCCGTCCAGCAGCAGCAGTCGGGGCTCGCGCGCGATCGCGCGCGCCAGCATGAGCCGGCTCGCTTGCGAGCTCGACAGCGGGTTGCCGCGCGTCGACAGCCGCGTCTCGAGGCCCTGCGGCAGCGCCAGGATCTCGTCCCAAAGGGCGACGGCCGTGAGCGCCTCGCGCACCGCCTCGGGGCCGAGCTCGCCGCGGCCGAAGCGCAGGTTCTCCAGCACGGTGCCATCGACGATCTCGGTGCCGTGCACGAGCGCGAAGTCGTCGCGCGTCGCGTCGAGTCGCAACTGGCGCAGGTCCAGCCCCTCGATCGTGGTCGTGCCGGCGATCGGGTCGCGCAGGCCGAACAGCGCGTCGAGCACGTAGCTCGCCGCGCCGCCGGTCGATCCGAGCAGCGCGACGCGCTCGCCGCGCTTCACCGACAGGTCGAAGGTCCGGCGGGCGTTCGCCTCGCCCGGCGCTTCGCAGACCACGCCGCGCAACTCGACGGCGACGCCCTTCTCGCCTGCCGGCAGCGTGTCGCCGTCCTGTCGCTCGAGCGGCAGGTCGATGAGGTGGCCCAGCTTGTCGGCCGAGGCGACGGCGTCGTACCAGTCCTTGAGCACGTCGGCGACCTTGACCAGGTTGCCGGCGACGGCGGTGACGATCAGTTCGCTCGCGACCAGCTGGCCGGGCGTCAGCTGCTGCTGGATCACCAGCCAGCCGCCGACGGCCAGCACCGCCGTGGCGGCGACGATCTGCAGCAGCACGCTGCCGAGGAACTGCCGGAACCAGATGCGGAAGTGGCGGCGACGCGCGTCGACGTACGCGCGGCAGAGCACGTCGGCACGGGCCGCGGCGAACTCGGCGCCGCCCTTGGTGCAGAACGCGGTCGTGTGCCGCGCCAGTTCCTGCAGCCACGCGGCGATCTCGTACTTCGCCAGCGATTCGGCGACGGCGGTGCGCGCGCCGCGCCAGCCGAAGCCGAACACGATCAGCGCGACGGCGCCGAGCAGGCCGAGCACCAGGATCAGCAGGAACGGGTGGTAGAAGGCCAGCACCGCCATGCCCACCGTCGTCTGCAGCGCGACGTTGGTGACGGCGAGCACCAGCTTGGTGCTGCTCTTCTGCAGCGTGATGGTGTCGAAGAAGCGGTTGACCTGCTCGGGCCCGTGCCGCTCGTCGAAGGCCTTGACCTGCACCCGCGGCAGCCGCCACGACAGGTCGGCGGCGACGCGCACCAGCATGCGGCGCTCGATCACCTCGGCGGCCCACACCTGCAACGCGCGCAGGGCGCCGTTGAGCACGAGGCATCCAAGCAGCACCAAGGTCAGCACGAGCAGCGGCGTCAGCAGCGCGCCGAACAGGATGCTGCTGACCAGCGCGTCGACGGTCAGCGGGACCGCGAGGCTGAGCACGGCGCTGGCGACGCCGAAGACGACGATGCTCCAGAGATCCCTCGACTCGGGCCGCAGGAAGGCGAAGTAGCGGCGCCAGGGGGCGATGTGGTCGTGCGGCGGGGCAGCCGCGCGGGCGTCGGTCATGGGGGCGTCGGCGGGGTCGGGTCGGCGTCCGGTTGCCGCGCCGGTTAGGTCGCCGCGGCGCGCAACGCAATCCGGGAAACCGTACTGGATCGCCGGCTCGGGCTCGACGCGGGTTCTTCCTCCGGTGTCACCGTTGCCGCATGGCAGCTGGCCGATGCGCCTCCGCCCATTCGCCGGCCCGGTCGGCCGCACGCCGGAGGATGCGCCGCACGGGCGGCGACTGCAGCAGCTGGCGGTGCGCGCGCAGGTACCCGCGCAGGAAGGCGCGCACGGTGGCGGCGTGGCCCGGGCAGCCCGCGGCGGTGTAGGCGGCGAACAAGCGGCCGAGGTCGGCGCCCTGGCCGCGCACGTCGGTCGTCGCCTGCCGGCGCACGCCGTCGTGGTCGACCATCGTCAGCGCGCCGGCGCCGTCGTCGCGCACGAGGTTCTCGAACTTCAGGTCGCGGTTGCCGAGCCCGTGCGCGTGCAGGCGGCCGATGCTGTTGCCCAACTGGCGGGCGTCGCGCAGGACGGCGGCGCTGGTCGGCGCAGCGGCGGCCAGTTCGTCGGCGAGCGAGCGCTGGCCGGCGCGCCGGCTGAACACGAGGCCGCGGCCACCGAGCAGCCGCAGCGCGACCGGCGCCGGCGCGTCGACCCCGGCGAAGTCCAGCCAGTAGGCGGCCCGCCACAGCTTGCGCGCCGCGCCGGCGTCGCGGTCCTTGATCGCGAGTTCGGGCGTCAGCCAGACGGCGCCCCGGCGGCCGCTCTTGTGCGGCGTCGGCGGCGCGGTGGCGAACGCCTCGCACGCGGCGCGGATCG
>JBEITC010000047.1:0-14355 GCA_040375075.1 Planctomycetota bacterium
AGAAGCCGCCAGCCCGCTGCGGCGGCTCCGCGGTCGCTCCGCGCCCGCAGGGCGCCTGAGCTGCCCGCAAGGCGAGCAGCGCGGTTCACACGATTGCTGGGTCGCCGCCGCAACGCGGGGAACGACCGCGTGCGCAAGAAGCCACCAGCCCGCTGCGGCGGCTCCGCGGTCGCTCCGCGCCCGCAGGGCGCCTGAGCTGCCCGCAAGGCGAGCAGCGCGACTCACACGATTGCTGGGTCGCCGCCGCAACGCGGGGAACGACCGCGTGCGCAAGAAGCCACCAGCCCGCTGCGGCGGCTCCGCGGTCGCTCCGCGCTGACCGCGGGATGTCCTCAACGCGCGCCGCGCAGCGCCGTGCGGATCGGCGCCCAGCTGACGTCGCAGCCGAGTTCTTCGCACCAGTCGGCGACGACGTCGGCGCAGGTGTTGGGGAACCAGTACGACGCTTCGTCAGGCACGAAGGTCCAGCCGAGCCCGGGGCGGCGCACTGCCTCGCTGTCGCGCGCGCGCATCGCGGACTCCAGGCGCGCGCGCAGCGCCTCGACCTTCG
Source organism: Planctomycetota bacterium (assembly GCA_040375075.1). Lineage (GTDB taxonomy): Bacteria > Planctomycetota > UBA1135 > UBA1135 > UBA2386 > UBA2386. Next base: position 551 of record JBEITC010000047.1, read on the forward strand.
GCGCTTCGACTTGGAGCGGCGTCAGCTCGGCCCACCATGCGGCACGCTGCAGGCCCGCCGCGTCGGTTGCCGCGAACGGGCGCGCGCCGAGCGTTCCCGTCGTCGGCCACAGCACGGTCGGGAACACGCGGTACCACGCGTCGTTGCCGCGCGCGAACCACTCCCACTCGCCGAAGCCGTACTCGACGTACGCGTCGCCACCTGGCCGTGGCGGCAGCACGAGGCCGGTGTGCATCGCCTCACGCAGCAGATGCACGGTCGTCGGCTGCGCCACCGTCGCGGGCGGCGACACGGTCGCCGTGCAGCCGACGGCGGCCCAGGCGGCCGCGAGCGCTGCGGCGACGAGCAACCGGCGCGCGACGGGCCGCATGCTCAGCCCTTCTTCTGCCAGCACCCGATGACGCGCTCGCGCGCGGCCGGAGCCGGCAGTTGGTAGCGGTGCATCGCCGCGCGGCGGAACAGGCCCATGCGCTCTGGCGCGTCGGCATCGACGTCGAGCCACAGCACGAGGTTGCCGCCCGGACGCAGCAGCGGGTCGGCGAGTTCCGCCAGCAGTTCGGGCTTGCCGACCGCGCGCGCGGTGACGACGTCGAACGCATGACGCAACTCGCGGCGCAGTCCGGGCGCCTGCTGCGCGTCCATGTGCAGCGTCTCGACGCCGTCGAAGCGCGAGGACACGAGGCAGCTGCCGACGGCGCGCACCTTCTTGCCGGTGCGGTCCATCAGCACGACCGAAGCGCCGGGGTGCAGCGCGGCGACGGCGACGCCGGGGAAGCCGTTGCCGGTGCCGAGGTCGAGCGCGTGGCGCGGGCGCAGTCCGGTCAGCGCGAACGCCAGCCCGTCGAGCGCGTGCAGCACGACGGCCTGCTCGCGGTCGCGCACCGCCGTGAGGTTGATCTGCTCGTTGAGCAGCAGCATGGCGTCGAGGTAGGCGAGCAGCCGCTCGGCGCGCGGTTCGTCGAGTTCGGCGCCGATCGCCTTGGCGGCGGCGACTAAGGCCTTCGGGTCGGTCGCGGTCACGCGGCCATCTTCGCGCTCGCGCCGCGCGACGCAATCGCGCCGACGCGGATCACGACGCGGCGTCGGCCAGGCCGAGCGCCACCGCCAGCGCGTCGGCGCCACCGCTGGCAGGCACGCGAGCGACGTCGGGCAGCCGGCGCAGCCACGTCGTCTGCCGCCGGATCAACTGGTGGGTGTTGCGGCGGATGCGATTGCGCAGCTCGGTCGGGTTCTTGTACCGGCCGCGCAGGAAGTCGCGGCACTCGGCGTAGCCGATGGCCGCGCCGGACGTGCGCGAGAAGCCGCCGCCGCGCTCGATCGCCTCGGTCTCGGCGAGCAGGCCGTCGGCGAGCATCTGCTCGGTGCGTTGGCGCACGCGATCGTGCAGGTCTTCGCGCGAGCGCTCGACGACGGCGATGCGGCAGGGGCGCGCCCAATCCGTGCGGTCGAAGTGCCGTTGCTGGCTGCTGATCGTCCGGCCCGTCTGCTGCAGCACCTCGTGCGCGCGCACCAGCCGGCGCAGGTCCTTCGGGTGGATGCGTGCCGCCGCCTGCGGATCGAGCCGCAGCAGCTCTTCGTGCAGGCTGCCGGGCGTCGCGGCCTCGCGCGCGGCGAGCGCGTCGCGCAGCGCGGGGTCGCTCGGCGGCGACTCGAGCATGCCCTTGAAGAAGGCCATCAGGTAGAGCGGCGTGCCGCCGACGAACAGCGCGCGCTTGCCGCGCGCGGCGAGCGCGGCCAGCGCCTGTTCCGCCGCGGCGCACCAGCGGGCGGTGTCGAAGGCCTCGTGCGGCTCGACGAGGTCGATCAGATGGTGCGGCACGCGCTCGCGGTCGGCCGCGGATGGCTTGGCGGTGCCGACGTCCATGCGGCGATAGACCGCCATCGAATCCATCGACAGGATCTCGCGGCCGCTGCGCGCGGCGATCTCGATGGCCATCGCGGTCTTGCCCGAAGCGGTGGGGCCGGTGACGACGAGCAGCGGTTCGACGGGCGGTTGGGCGGCCAAGGGCTTGGGAAGTTAGCCGCTTCCGCCTTCCTCGTCGCGCGCCGGAACCGTAGCTTCTGCCCCCTCGCGATGATCGCGTTCCTATCCGACATCCACAGCAACATGGAGGCGCTGACGGTCTGCCTGCAGGAGGCGGACCGTCTGGGCTGCACGCGCGTCCTTTGCCTCGGCGACGTCATCGGCTACGGGCCGCAGCCGCGCGAGGCGCTGACGACGATCATGCAGCGCGCCGAGTTCTCGATCATGGGCAACCATGAGCACGGCGCGATGTTCTACGCGCCGGACTTCAACGAGCGGGCGCGCGCGGCGATCGACTGGACCCGCGACCAGCTCAGCCGTCGCGACCGGCCCCGCGAGGAGAACATGCGCTTCTGGCAGTACCTCGACGGCATGCCGAAGGAGAAGCGCGAGGGACGCATGCTGTTCGTGCACGGCTCGCCGCGCGACCCGGTCCGCGAGTACCTGACCCCGCGCGACGCGCTCGACGAGAAGAAGATGGGGGAGTGCTTCGCGCGCATGGGCGACGCCAACCTCTGCTTCGTCGGGCACAGCCACCTGCCGGGCGTGTTCCTGCGCTCGGGCCGCTTCCTGTCCCCGACCGAGATCGGCGGCGAGTGGCGCGTCGACGAGCAGGCGATCGTCAACATCGGCTCGGTCGGCCAGCCGCGCGACGGCGACCCGCGTTCGTCGTTCGTCACCTACGACGGCGACGGCGTCGGCGGCACGGTGCGCTTCCATCGCCTCGCGTACGACGTCGAGGCGACGATGGCCAAGATCCGCGCCATCCCCCAGTTGCCTGTCTACCTCGCCGAACGCCTCGCCAAGGGCGGCTAGTCGCGCGCGATCGCGCGCCCTGACCCCACACGCACATGCAGACGCAGTTCCGTTGGTTCCCGTTGGCGCTGTTGGCCGGCGTCGCCGCCGCGCAGGACCCGTCGCCCGCGAAGTTCACGCAGACGTTCGGCGCCCCCGGGGTCGTCGGCGGCTTCCACGCCGAGTTCAGCTCCTTCGGCGCCGGCCTGACCTACCTGCAGGCCACCGACCACGTCGTCGCGCGCAAGCCGGGCGCAAGCGAGGCGGCTGGCGCCGCCGACTGGTTGTTGCTGCTGTGGAACGGCGCCGACCACATGCTTCGCCTCGCGCACGCCGGCGCGGCGCCGGCGGTGTTCCCGCTCGATCCGGCGACGGCGCAGTGGACGGTCGCGCGCAGCGGTGACGCGGTCACGTTCACGCTCGACGGCGGCGCCGGGCTCAGCCTCGAGAAGACGCTGCGCCACGATCCCAAGCAGCGCGGCTTCACGATGGAGCTGGCGCTGCGCAACGTCGGGTCGCAGGCCACCGGCGCGCTCGAGCTCGTGCTCGGCGGCCCCGTGCCGGTGATGCCGCACGAGTCGTCGCTGTTCGGCAACCTCGCCGTCGCGATCGCAGCGCCCACGGCGGGCGACGCGGAGTCCGTGCCGCCGCAGGCCGGCGTGCAGCATGCCTTCACCGTCGACGCGAAGGCCCTGGCCTTCGCTGGCAGCACCAACCGTTTCTTCGGCGCCTTCGTCTGGCCGAAGGACGACTCGGCCCGCGGCGCGCTCGCCGGGCTGTCCGTCGCCACGCTGCCGCCCATCGACGACGCCGACTCGAAGACCAAGGCCAACACGACGACGCGCGTGGACTACGCGCTGCGCCTGCCGATCCCGGCCGCCGGCCAGGAGTCCCGCGCCGCGTTCGGCCTCTACTTCGGCCCGAAGAGCTACCGCGTGTTCGCGACGCTGCCGGAGCCGACGCGCTTCGCGCCGATCCTCGACGTCGACCTGAAGTCGCCGTGCTGCGGCTTCGAGATGCCGGGCGGTCGGCCGATGGCCAAGCTGCTGCTGTCGTTGCTGGGCTGGTTCCACGACGTCGTCGGCAACTGGGGCTTCGCCATCGTCATGCTGACGATCCTCGTGCGCGGCCTGCTGCTGCCGCTGAACTTCCGCATGCAGAAGTCGATGCGCGAGTACAGCAAGCGCATGGCCGTGCTGAAGCCCAAGATGGACGCGATGAAGGCGAAGTACGGCGACGACCAGCGCGCCTACCAGCAGGCGATGCTGGCCTTCCAGCGCGAGCACAAGCTGATGCCGCCGCTCGGCGGCTGCCTGCCGATCTTCCTGACGATGCCGATCTACATCGGCCTCTTCACCGCGCTGCGCACCGCCTACGACGTCCGCCAGCAGCCGTTCGTCGGCTGGATCCAGGACCTCAGCGTTCCCGACGCGATGCTGCAGCTGCCGTTCTGGCCGGGGCAGTTCAACCTGCTGCCGCTGGTCTGGATCGGCATGTTCCTGTGGCTGCAGACCCGCATGCCGCTGCCGACCGATCCGCAGCAGCGCCAGATGCAGCAGATGATGCGCTACATGCCGATCCTGTTCGGCGTGATGCTGTACTCGTACGCCGCGGCGCTGCTCGTCTACATGGTCACGTCGATGGCGTGGTCGATGGTCGAGAACGCGATCGTCAAGAAGGTGCTCGGGCCGATGGACCCGAACGTCGCAGCGATGACGCCGCAGCCGATCTGACGGCGGACGCTGGTCGCCGGACGCTGGTCGCCAGTCGCCGGTCGCCAGTCGTCAGGCCGGCAGCACGAAGTCGAACTGCAGGCCGCCGTCGGGCAGGCGGCGTGCTTGCGCCTGGCCGCCGTGCGCGAGCACGACGGTCTGCGCCAGCAGCATGCCGAGGCCGGCGTTCTGGCCGCGCAGCGCCCGCGTCGGGTAGTACGGCTCGAAGCTCTGCGGCAACCGCCAGTGCGCCAGCATGCCGCCGTGCGCGACGAGGCGAAGGCGCGCGCGGCCGGGCTCGGCGTCGAGGCGCAGCGAAACCGTGGCCTCGGCGCCGGCGAGTTCGTCGGCGAACTGCAGCAGCGTCGCCACCGCGCTGCGCAGCTGCTCGCGATCGCCGACGACCGCAGGCGCGCCGGCCGGCGCAACGACGCGAGCGTTGCCCGGCGTGCGCGGCCGCCGCGCCAACTCCTCGCGCAGCAGCTCCGCGAGGTCCACGTCGGCGCGCCGCTGCGGGCCTTCGGCCGCGTGCGAGAGCGCGCGCAGGCGCTCGACCGACGCGGCGATGCGAGCGAGTCCGTCGAGCGCGGATTGCAGCTGGTCGCGCCGGTCGGCCGCCGGAGCGTCTGGCATCGCCTGCAGCAGTTGCAGCCATCCGGAAGCGAACAACAGCGGATTGTTGATCTCGTCCGCGAGCCCGTGCGCGAGGTCGAGGAACGACTCGACGCGCGGCCGGTCGCTGCGGTGCCGCGCGTGTTCCAGCGCCGCCGCGAGCGCGCCGGGGCCGCAGGGCCAGACCAGCATGCTGGCGCCGAGCTTGCCCGCAGCGGCGGCCGCGGCGGTCTCGCGCGCGGCCTCGGTGGCGACGACGACGCCGAGCGCAGGCCACAGTTGGCGCAGCAGCCGCAGCGCGCCGATCTCCTCGCCCGGTTCGTCGGGCAGCGTCACGACGACGAGCGTCGGCTCGAACCGCAGCACCGATTCGCCCTCGGCGCCGAGCGAGCGCCATGCGCGCACCTCGGGCCGCAGCGGCAGTTGCCGCAAGTCGCCAATCAGGCGCTCGTCGACGGCGCCGACGACGGCAATGCGATCGCTGCGTTCCATGGAGGGCAGGGGACGCCAGAGGGTAGCTCCCACGCGCTACGGCGCCACCATACCGTGAAGGCTGCATGGCATGGGCGGTATGCGGCGGACGCCATCGCCCTCAGGCGGCTGGCGGCTTCGTTCCGATAGCGCAGGCGTGAACGAGCGGGGTGAAGAACGCGCGGGGGAGACGTCTGGACGCGGCGGCGCCGGCCTGCGGCCGGTGCGCAACGCCATGGGCAGCGCTGAGCCGCCGCCGCCGGTGCGTCTCGTCCGTGAATGGAAGGGGCCGACGGTCGCGGACCTGCTGCGCGACGAGTTCGCCGCGCGGTTGCCGGGCGAGGTGCGCTCGGCCCTGCGTCACCTCGAGGCCGGGGAACTCGCGGCCGCCGAGGCCAGCTTGCCGGGCGAGTTCGGCGCCATCCTGCCGGGACCGGCGGCGCACCGGCGCCGGCGTTCGACGCGCGCGCTGCTCTGCGCGCTCGGCGTCGCCGTGCTGCTGGCGGCGCTCGTCGCATGGGCGAACGGGGGCTGGTGACGACGATGACCGGTCGCAGCGGAGTCGGCGCGCGGTTCTGCCGCGCGGACGCTCGCGTCGGGGCCGTCGTCGCTGCACGATGGCAAGGCACGCCGTGACCTCGAACGACCGAGCCGCTGCCGCGCGCGACGCCGCCGTCCCCGGGCTCAGCGTCGTCGTCCCGATCTTCAACGAACGGGACAACGTCGGGCCATTGCACGACGCGCTGACGCATGCGCTGCAGCTCTACGGCCGGCCCTACGAGATCGTGCTCGTCGACGACGGCAGCTCGGACGGCACGCGCGACGTGCTGCGCGAGCTCGCCGCCATCGACCCGAACCTGCGCGTGGTGATGTTCCGCCGCAACTACGGCCAGACGGCGGCGATGGCCGCCGGCTTCCGCGCCGCGCGCGGCCGCACGATCGTGTCGATGGACGGCGACCTGCAGAACGATCCCGCCGACATCGGCCGCCTCGTCGACAAGCTCGACGAGGGCTTCGACGTCGTGTGCGGCTGGCGCCGGCACCGCCAGGACCGCGCGTTCACGCGCCTGCTGCCGAGCCGCATCGCCAACTTCATGATCTCGCGCGTCACCGGCGCGCGCATCCACGACACCGGCTGCTCGCTGAAGGCGTATCGCAGTTGGGTCGTGCGCAGCCTGCACCTCTACTCCGACATGCACCGATTCCTCGCCGCGCTCGGCGTCGGCCTCGGCGCGCGCATCACGGAGCTGCCGGTGCGCCACCATCCGCGGCGCGCAGGCGTGTCGAAGTACGGCCTCGGCCGCGTGTTCCGCGTCCTCGCCGACCTCGTCGGCATCAAGATGCTGATCCAGTTCGCGGCGCATCCGATCCGCTGGTTCACGCTGCTCTCGGCGCCGCTGTTCCTGCTGGCGCAGCTGATGTTCCTGCTCGGCTTCTTCAAGCTGCGCGGCACCGGCGCGTGGGAGTTCCTGACCGACCACGACATGGCCGCCGTCGCCGCCGGTTCGGTGGCCACGCTGGTGGCGATGAACGTCTTCCTGCTCGGCTTCCTCGCCGAGTTGCAGGTCAAGGTGTCCAAGTTCTTCCGTCAGCGCATCAGCACGACGGCGCGGGAGGCGGCCCGATGACCTCGCCGCTCGTCTCCGTCGTCATCGCGATCGCCGGCCCGGAAGGCCATCCGCGCGACGTCATCGACGCGTTCGGGCGCTCGCTGCACGCCGGCGGCTACCGCTGCGAGTTCGTCGTCGTGCTCGACGGCCCGAGCCCGCGCTTCGACGAGGAACTGCGCGACGCCGCGGGCCGCTGGACCGTCCGAGTGGTGCAACTCGAGGGCGGCGGGCTCGGCGAGTCGATCGCGCTGTCGGCCGGCGTCGCCAAGGCGCAGGGCGATCTGGTCGTCAACGCGCCGCCGTACCTGCAGATCGAGCCGGACGACGTGCTCGCGGTCGTCAAGGCGCTCGAAGCCGGCGCTGACTGCGTCGCGACCTGGCGGCACTCGCGCATCGATCCGTGGCTCAACCAGCTGCAGTCGAAGCTGTTCAACGCCGCGCTGCGCGTGGTGATGAACATGCCGTTCCACGACCTCAACTCGGGCACGCGCGGCTTCCGCCGGCAGGTGCTCGAGGAGGTGGCCGTCTACGGCGAGCTGTACCGCTTCCTGCCCGTGCTGGCGCGCCGGCAGGGCTTCCGCGTCGTCGAGGTGCGCGTCCGCCACCGCGAGGAGAAGGGCCGTGCCGGCTTCTACGGCCTCGGCGTCTACCTGCGCCGGCTGCTGGACATCCTCGCGATCGCGTTCCTGACGCGCTTCACGCAGCGACCGCTGCGCTTCTTCGGCTACCTGGGCTTCGGCGCCATCGCCGTCGGCGGCCCGATCGCGGCCTGGTACCTCTACGAACGCATCGTCGCGGGCGAATCGCTCAGCGACAAACCGGCCTTCGTCATCGGCATCATCCTGGCCGCGTTCGGCGTGCAGGTGATCGGCTTCGGCCTGATCGGCGAGATCATGATCTTCACGCAGGCTCCGAACCTGCGCGACTACAAGGTCGAGGACACCGTGCAGGGCGGCGCCGCGCCGCCCGATCGCGGTCCGGGCGAGCCGCCGGCGCCGGAGCGCGCCGCCGTCGAGTTCGCGCCGCGGCCGACGCCGACCGAGCCGCCGGAGCCGCCGTCGCCGCCGGCGCTGCGCGTGCGCGAACTGCTGCCGGGCGAGGACTCGCGCTGGGACAGTTACGTCAGCCGCCATCCGCAGGGCACGTTCTTCCATCGGACCGGCTGGGCCCGCGTCGTCGGCGAGCGCTTCCGTCACGAGGCGCACCACCTCGTCGTCGAGGAAGGTCGCCGCTGGCTCGGCGTCCTGCCGCTGTTCCTCGCCAAGAGCCCGTTCCTCGGCAAGAACCTGATCAGCGTGCCGTACGCCGTCTATGGCGGCGTGCTCGCCGACGACGAACGTGCGCAGCAGGCGCTGCTGGCGCACGCCGAGGCGATGGGGCGCGAGCTCGGCGTCGGCTACGTCGAACTCCGCCACCTCGAGGCGCGGCCGGGCGAGCGGACGCAGTCGCCGCTGTACGTCACCTTCCGCTGCGACCTGCCCGAGCGCGTCGAGGACGTGATGGCGCGCATCCCCAAGAAGGCCCGCGCCGAGGTGCGTTGCGCCCGCGAGCCGAAGGCGCCGGCGATCCCGGGCAAGCGCCGCGAGTCGTTCGGCATCAAGGTCACGCCGGACGGCAGCGTCGACGAGCTGTTCGAGCTGTTCGCCGCCAACAAGCGGCGGCTCGGCTCGCCGGCGCTGCCCAAGAGCTGGTTCCAGGGGCTCGTCGACGAGTTCGGCAAGGCGGTGGTCATCCACCGCGCCGTCGACCCGTCGGGCCGCACGATCGCCGCGGTCATGTCCTTCTGCTTCAAGGACACGGTCTACGCCTACTACTCCGGCTCGCGCGACGACGTCGAGGCGACCGGCGTCAACAACTGGATCTATTGCGCGATCATGGAGTGGGCGGTGGCGCAGGGTTACCGCCGCTTCGACTTCGGCCGCAGCCGCGCCGAGTCGGGCCCGGCGGCGTTCAAGCGCAACATGGGCTTCGTCGCCGAGCCGCTGCACTACGACTACCTGCTGCTCGGACGCGGCGCGAAGCTGCCGGAGTTCCACCCCAGCAACCCCAAGCTGGCGCTGCCGCGCAGGCTGTGGTCGGCGCTGCCGCTGTGGCTCTGCGCATGGCTCGGCAGCCGGTTGTCGCGCTACATTCCGTAGCCGATGAACCCCGTGACGCCGCCGCCCGCCGAGAAGGAACACACGCGCTGGTCGCCCGGACTGATGGGCTTCTACCTCAGCTGCGCCGGCGTCTCGCTCGGCGCCGCCATCGGCTTCGGCGCGCACTGGTTCTTCCGGAGCAGCAGCGGCCTGATCTTCGGCATCGCGATGTCGGTCATCAGCTGCGTGACCTGCTACATCTCGCTGGTCGCAGCGCGCCGGCCGCCGGACGCGCGGCGCTGACCGGTCAGCGCGCCAGCAGCCAGTCGACGGCGTCCGGCAGCGCGTCGGCGACGAAGTCCGGCGTAGCGCCGGCGGCGGCGAGCTTCGCCTGCTGCTCGGCGATCGGCTTGCCGCTGCGCACGAGCACGGTGCAGAGCCGCGTGTCGCGCGCCATCAGCACGTCGCGCGCGCTGTCGCCGACGACCGCGCCGCACGACAGGTCGGCGCCGAGCAGTTCCTTTGCTTCGTGCAGCAGGCCGGCTCCCGGCTTGCGGCAGGCGCACGCGCGCGCATAGCCGAAGCCGCCGTCGGGATGGTGGGGGCAGTGCAGGTACGCGTCCGGCAGCGCGCCGAGCTCGCGGTGCAGCTTGGCGTGGATCGCCGCCAGCGTCCGCTCGTCGAAGTAGCCGCGCGCGACGCCGCTCTGGTTGGTGACGACGACGATGCGCCAGCCGGCGTCGCGCAGCCGCTGCAGCGCGTCGCGGGCGCCGGGCAGCACCACGAGCTCGTCGGGCGAGCGGACGAAGTCGACCTCGCGGTTGAGCGTGCCGTCGCGGTCGAGGAAGGCTGTCGGCCTCACTGCTTGCGCACGCCGGCGTCTGGCGCGGGCGCGGGCGCGGCCGCCGCCTTGTCGGCGAGCAGGTCGAAGCCCAGCTTCGGCGCGTCCTCGCGTTCGAGCACGATGCAGTGCTCCGCCGGCAGGATCGCGCTGCGCACGCCGAACGGGAAGAAGATGTCGCCGGTGGTCCAGAAGATCGGCAGCGTCGGCACGCGCTCGTCGAGCGCGCCTTCGATCCAGCGCACCGAGTACCCCTCGGTGTACTGGTAGCTGCGGCGCACGGCCGACCGGTAGCCCTTCTTGCGCAGCTCCAGCACGTGGTCGGCGCCGAAGGTGCCGCCGATGTCGAGCGTCGCCGGCGTCGTCTTGCCGGTGTCGTGGCCATCCAGCCAGATGGCGGCGCCGGGCGGCTCGCTCGCGACCAGGACGCGCTCCTTGCTCGACCACCACGTGCAGGCGGGGCAGAGCACGAGGAGCAGGAGCGTCAGGCGCAGCATGGCGGCGAATGGTACCGACCGCCCGGGGGCGGTGTCGCCATCCGTCCGCCCGCGGCCGCCGCCCGCCGGCAGCCGGCCGGCGGCTGCGTTCCGCCGGCAGCAGATGCTCGCCTTTCGCTGGCCCTCCGGTAGCATCGTGCCTTGCGTCGGGTGGGCGGTCACCTGTCCCGGCGCGCGCCTGGTTCCGGTCAGTCCCGAAGAGGAAATCATGGTCATTCGTAAGGTCGATTCCGCGGCGTGCGGCGCCGCGGCGTCCCGTCGCTTGTTCGCGCGTGCGGCCTTCGTCGTCGCGCTCTCCTTCTCCGCGCTCGCGTCGGCGCAGCAGCCGACGCCGGCCGCACAGCCTCCCGTGACGCCAGCACCCGTGGCGCAGGAGCCCGTGGCGCAGGAGCCCAAGCCGGCGACGCCGCCGGCCACGGAAGCGCCCAAGGAGGCGCCCAAGACGACGACGGAGGCGCCTGCCGCCGTCGGCACCACCTATGGCCGCGTGGTCGCCGAGACCGCGCCGCTGCGCTGCTGGAGCGGCGCGGTCGCGCAGCCGCCGGTGTTCGACGAAGCGCTGACGAAGGACACGGTCGTCGTGCTCGGCCGCAGCGAGAACGGCTTCCGCTGCGTGCAGCTGCCGCTCGGCCCGATCGGCTTCGTGAACAAGAAGTTCACCGAGACGACGCCGGAAGGCCGCGTCAAGTCCAAGGGCGTCAAGGTGGCGTTCCGCTACCGCGCGAAGTCGAGCGAGGCGCCGGTCGCGCAGCTCGAGAACGGCACCGAGCTCCACATCGTCGGCGAGCAGGACGACTGGTTCCGCGCCCGCGTCGCCGGCATCGAAGCCTGGCTCGCCGAAGCCGAGGTCCAGGCCACGGACGCCGCGGATCCGGCGCCGGCCAAGGCCTACGCCGAGCTGCAGCAGAAGCACGAGGCCGAGGTGAAGGCGCGGCTCGACGCGATCGCCGCGCAGATCGCCAAGCAGAAGCAGGACGAGGCCGACCTCGCCGCCGTGCAGGCGGTGCAGGACGCGTTCCTCGCCGAGCAGAAGAAGCCGATCACCGAGCAGAAGTACGCCCCGCTCAACGAGTCGCTCGACAAGCTCGGCGCGTCGTTCGGGCCGGACTCGGCCGGCAAGCCGGAGATCGCCGCGCTGAAGCGCCGCATCGAGAAGCAGAGCTGGGTCGCCGACGCGGTCGCCGTCGTGCGCGAGGCGAAGCCGCCGGCGAGCGACGTGCCGCCGCCGGACAAGAAGGACCCGCTCGAGCGCTTCCAGTCGATCGGCTGGCTGCGCTACGAAGCGCGCATCGCCGGCGCTGGCGTCTACTACCTCGAGAAGGGCGGCCAACGGCAGTACGAGGTCGCGTGCTCGAACAACCGCTACGATCTCGGCCTGTTCGTCGACTGCGAGGTCGCGGTGATCGGCCCGCGTCGTCGGCCGATGACCTCGGCGATGAGCGTGATCGACGTCGAGCGCCTGGAAGTGCTCGGCACCGCCAAGAAGTGATCGACGACGGCGCCGGCGGGCGCGTGCCGCGACCACGGCATGCGCCTGACGACGGGGCGCCGCTGGCGACGTCGACCGGCGCGCGCGGAAGGCGCGGTGGCGCCGGCCTCTCGGCCCGGTCGACAGCCTGACCGGTCCGACTGCCGAAAGGTCGCCTGCCGCCCCGGCGCCGCCGGGACCGCAGCCGCCGCCTTGCGCTCCGTCCTGCAACTTCCGCCGTTCCGCGCCCTCGCCGCGGCCGCGCTCGCCGTCACCGCAGCGGCCCAGGAGCCGCCGCCGCCGGCGCCGGCCGGCGACGTGCACTCGGTGAGCTCCTTGGTGCGCGAAGGCCGCAACCGGCTCGACGTCGAGGACCCGTGCGGCGCGTGGCAGTCCTTCCGCCGCGCCGTTGCGCTCGATGGCGATGCCGCCGCCAGCCGCGTCGGACTCGGCGCCGCGCACCTGATGCTCGGCCAGAGCGCCTTTGCCCTCGCCTGGGCGGACGCAGCGCTCGCCGTCGACCGGGCCGCCCAGGACGCGATGGCCCTGGCGGTGCGGGCCCGCATCCGCGCGCGTCGCTTCGACGATGCCGTCGATGCCGCCGCTGCCTTCGTCGCCGCCGCCGGCGCGCCGGCCGCGGAGTTGTTGGCCGCGCAGGCCTCGGCGCTGTTCCGCGTGCAGCGCATCGACGAAGCCGCTGCTGCCTACGCGGCCGTGCTCGCCGCCGACCCGTTGCACGCCGAAGCGCACCTGCGCCTGGGCTCGGGCCTGCTCGATGCCGGACCGTGCGCGATGCCGCCGCAACTCGTCGCCGCCGTGGCGGCCAATGCCCGCGGCGACCGCGCCGGCGCGATCGCCGCGCTGCGCGACGCGCTCGCCACCGCGCCGCGGCATCCGGTCGTGCACCGCCTGCTCGGCGAGACGATCTTCGCGCAGAAGGCGGCGACGGCGATGGCGTCGAACGACCCCGCGTTCGCGGCGCTGGCCGCGGCGCAGGCAGCTCCCGACGTGCGCGGCCTGCCGCTCGCCGACTTCGTGCCCGGCTACGCCGGCCTGTCGCCCGCGCGGCGACTCGTCGTCGACCGCACCGCGGCGATGTTCGCCCGCCAGCTGCCCAAGCTCGTCGCGGTCGGCGGCCGGCACGATCTGCTCGTCGAGCTCGAACGCACGACGGACGCATCGGCGCGCGCCAACCTGCGCGGCAAACGCACCTTCGACGGCCGCGTCTGGGACGACGTGCGCGGCGTCGGCGGCATGCAGGCGGCGACCGGCATCGAGGCGCTCGACGAGGCGGCGGGCTTCGGCTTCGATACGTTCGCGCACGAAGTCGCGCACCAGGCGCACTACTACGCCTTCACGCCGTTGCAGCGCGCGCGCATCCGCGCGCTCTACCAGCGGGCGCTCGCCGAAGGTCGCTGCCTCGACTTCTACGCCGCCACGAACGAAGCCGAGTACTTCGGTCAGGGCGTCGAGGCCTTCGCCAGCCTCGGCAAGCGTCCGGGCGGCGAGACCACGCACGGCCACACGCGCTTCGAGCTGTGGCGCGTCGATCGCGAGCTGCACGACTTCGTCGCCGAGGTCGTCGCGCTCGATCCGCTGGCGGTGCCCGGCGCGCGCGAACGCCTGCTCGCCGCCGCCTGCGCGGTCGCGCTGCGCGTTGGCCGGCCGCAGGACGCCGTCGTGGCCGCCGGCATGATG
>JBEITC010000273.1:0-5501 GCA_040375075.1 Planctomycetota bacterium
GAATGCGCGCCCGGCATGCCGGGAGGCACGGCGCGCCGCCGCCGGGGAACGACGATGCCGCGCGGAGCACGTTCGCCAGCGCTGGCGCCATCGCGCCGCGCCGCCGCTCGATCGCTTCGCCGTCCTGGCGCGGCGCCGAAGTCCCGCCGCCGTGCCGAGCGCCATCCGCGCGCGCCGCGCGACCGATGACCGCAGGGCCGTTCGCCGCTACGGTGCGCCGACTCCATGGCAGCGCGCATCGGCATCGACACCGGCGGCACGTTCACGGACGTCGTCCGCTGGCGGCGCGACGGCGTGCTCGTGCACAAGCTGCCGAGCACGCCGAGCGACCCGTCGCAGGCGGTGCTGCGCGGCGTCGACGCCGTGCGCCGCACGCCGGCCGAGCCCGTCGACGTCGTGCACGGCACGACGGTCGGCCTCAACGCCGTCCTGACCGGCAACCTCGCGCGCACGGCCTTCGTCACCAATGCCGGCTGCGAAGACCTGATCGAGATCGGTCGCCAGGAGCGCGCCGATCTCTACGCGTTGGCGCCGCATCGCGCCGTGCCGCCGGTGCCGCGCGGCCTGCGGGTCGGCGCCCGTTGCCGCCGTGGTCCGGGCGGCGTGGTCGACGCGCCGCTGACGCGCGCCGAGATCGCGCGCGTCGTCGCGGCCGTTCGCAAGCTGCGGCCCGAGGCCATCGCCATCGGCCTGCTGCACGCGCCCGACGACGATGCCGACGAGCAGGCGCTCGCACGCGCGCTGCGCGCGGCCCTGCCCGCCGTGCCGGTGACGACGAGCGCCGAACTGCACCCGGCGACCGGCGAGTACGAACGCTTCACCGCCGCGATCCTCAACGCCGCGATCGCGCCGGTCGTCGGCCGCTACACCGCTCGGCTCGCCACCGGCCTCGGCGACGGCTCGCTGCGCCTGCTGCGCCAGAGCCTCGGCATCCTGCCGCCCGACGAAGCGCAGCGCTTTCCGGCGCGCGCGCTGTTCTCCGGCCCGGCGGGCGGCGTGCTGGCGACGGCTCAACTGCTCGCGCGCCTCGGCCTGCCGCGCGGCGCTGCGTTCGACATGGGCGGCACGTCCGCCGACGTCTGCCTCGTCGAGGACGGCGCTGCCGTGCACGAAGACGGCACGATCGCCGGCCTGCCGATGCCGCTCCCGAGCGTGCCGGTGCACACCGTCGGCTGTGGCGGCGGCAGCATCGCGTACGTCGACCAGGGCGGCGCGCTGCGCGTCGGCCCGCAGAGCGCGGGCGCCGACCCCGGCCCTGCGTGCTACGGCGTCGGCGACCAGCCGACGGTCACCGACGCGCACGTGGCGCTCGGCCACCTCGGCCAGGACACGCTGCTCGGCGGCGGCTTCCCGATCGACGTCGACGCCGCCGTGCGCGCGATCGAACGGCTCGGTCGCAAGGCCGGTCTGTCACCGGTCGCGACCGCGCGCGGCATCCTGCAGATCGCCGACGCGACGATGGCGCGCGCGGTGCTCGCGATCACCGCCGAGCGCGCCGTCGATCCGGCGCACGTGCCGCTGGTCGCCTACGGCGGCGCTGGCGGCCTGCACGCCGCGGGACTCGTCGCTCGGCTGGGCATGCCCGCCGCGTACGTGCCACCGCTGCCGGGCGCGTTCTCGGCCCTCGGGCTGGCACTCGCCGGCGAAGCCGTCGAACACAGCGCCGCCTTCTACGCCACGCTCGACGCCGTGACGCTGCCGCGCGTGCTCCGGCGCGCGCGCGACCTCGCCGACGCCGTCCGCGGCCAGCTCGGCATCCGCGGGCGCACCACCGTCGTCGCCCACGTCCGCTACGCCGGCCAGGGCGCCTGCCTGCGCTTGCCGGCCGACCGGCGCCTGCCGGCGGCCTTCGCCCGCGAGCACCAGCGCCGCTACGGCTTCGCACTGCCGACGGCGATCGAGATCGTGCGGCTGACCGCACGGGCCGAGGCGCCGCGGCGCAGCGTGCCGACGGCGGTCGAACACGTCGGCAGCGTTCCTTTGCATGGAACGATTCCCGATCGGCGTGCTCCGCTCGGGGGCCAAAGGGTGCGCGTCGTCGTCCGCGGCGGGCTGCGCGGCAGTGTCGTGGGACCTGCCGTCGTGGAAGAACCCACGGCGACAACGGTGGTTCCTGCCGGCTGGCGCGCACGCGTCGTCGACGGCGCGCTGCGCCTCCATCGCAACTAGCAGTTGCTGGCGGCGGCAAGCGACCCCAAGGCGTGGTTTGACTTCGGAAATCGAAGAGCTAATCTGTCCTCGACCTGCCACGCCGAACGACGCGACCGCGACGGACGGCACCAACGGGACCAACTGCTCTCCAAGGGGAATCCAAAGCACCAAATCCACCGCGCGCGAACTCGCTGCACAGCGAAGATTCCAGGCGCGAAACGACACACGGCCGGGGGTTGTCCGCGACGGACGTAAAAACTTGACTCTCCTTCTTCCCCTTTTCCCGAAGTTTGACCCCCGGCTCCTTTTTCGCTGCTGCGCCTGACGGGCAGCCATCCCGGCGAAGAGGACGTGTCGAAGTGGATGCCGCGCCTCAGCGCGGGTCGGCCTGGGCCTGCTGCAGCAGGCGACGGGCCGGCTCGTGGCCAGGCGCCAGCGCGACCGCGCGCTCGAAGGCCGCGATCGCAGCGGCCTCGTCGCCCTCGCCGTAGCTGACGAGCCCGCGCTGGCAGAGCAGTCGCGCGATGCGCTCGCGCACGCGCACATCGTCGGGCGCCGCCGCGCACAAACGCTCGAGCGCTGCCAACGCGCCGTCGCTGTCGAGGCGCTGCAACCGCGCTTCGGCGTCGGCGAGTCCGCGCGCCACGTCGGCGGCGACCGGCGGCACCTGCGTCGGCGGAACGCTGGCGTACTCGCCGGCCGGCGTCGCCGGCACGGCCACGCCTTGCGCCACGACCGCGCGCTGCGCGGCAGGTTGGTCGGTCGGCGCGGCGGGCGGCAGTTCGCGGCAACGGGCTTCGGTCGCGGCGATGAGTCCATCGAGCCCCGGCATCGCCGGCCACGCTTCGTGCGCGCGCTGCAGCGCGGCGAGAGCGGCGTGATCGCGCCACTCGGCACGCAGGCGCAGCGCCTCGTGCACCGCTTCGTGGCAGCGACGCAGGTCGCGCTCGACCACCATCGCCTTGGCGCGCGCGTCGGGATAGCGCGCATGGCCCACGGGAACGCAGTCGAACGACGAGAGCGCGTCGGGCAGGTCGCGGCGGGCGAGCGCCGTCTCACCGCGGTCGAACGGATCGACCGGCGCCGTCGCGCACGCGGCCAGCATGGCGGCGGCAGCGACGCGGGCGACGAACGCGCGCGCGCAGCTCATCCCTGCTCCGGCCCGTGCGCGGGCTCCGCCAGCACTTCGAGTTCGAGCTCTGCCTCGTGGTCATCGGCGTCGCCGTCACAGACCACGTCGCCGCCGGCGTTGCGCCACGGCAACACACCGGTCGGGACCAGCATCACCTCACGGCCATCGGTCGATGGCGGCGCCTTCTGCACCTCGTCGACGAGCAGATCGACCAGCTCCGGATCGAACATCGCGGCGCGCTCGCGCTGCAACCGCTCCAACGCCTCCAACCACGACAGCGGCCGCTCGTCGGCGCACGTGGTCAGCAGGTCGAACGCAGCGCAGACGGCGAGGATGCGGCTGCCGCGCGGGATGCGATCGCCGCGCAGCCCGTCGGGCGTGCCCTTGCCGTCGTGGCGCTCGAGCTGGTGGCGGACGATCTGCGCGACGCGGCGCAGGCCCGGCACGCGCTCGAGCTGCTCGGCGCCGCGGGCCGGATGGCAACGCAGCGACTCCGCCTCGAGTTCGTCGAGCGGCTCGCTCTTCTGCAGGATGGCCGGCCGGATCGACGCCTTGCCGAGGTCGATCAGCCGGCACGCGAGGTCGAGTTCGCGCGCGTCGCGCGGCGCCATGCCCAGGCGTTCGGCGAGGCGGGCAGCGAGGCGGGCGGTGCGCTCGCCGTGGCCGGCGACCGCGAGACGGCGGCGCTCGAGGCCGTCGACGACCTGCAGCGCCATCGCGACGTAGCCTTCGCCGACGCGGTGCAGGCCGTCCTGCATGCCGCGTTCGAGCTCGCGCAGCGCGGCGCCGAGTTCTTGCAGTTCGCGATCGGCGCTCGGCATCGGCCGGCGCCGGCCTTCGTGGCCGGCGGCCAGGGCGAGCAGCGAGTCCGTCGCGCTGCGCAAGCGCGTCGACCAATGGTGGCCGACGGCGATCGCGCCGGCGACCAGCGTCAGGCAGCCGAGGAACGCGAGGCCGAACCACGCGACGTCGAAGCCGCCGGCGGGCCCGGTCACCGGGCGCTGCAGCCGCACCTCGCCGACGACGGCGCCCGCGTGCTGCACGGCGACGATCGTCTCGCGCAGATCAGCGACCCCCGCTTCGCGGAGCAGCCGCTGCAACGGCGCGGACGTCGCGACGAGGCCGAGCTGCCGATCGCCCAGCGCCAGGGCCGTGTCGAGCACGACCATGCCAGCGCCGTCGAGCACGAGCGCACGGCCCTGCGCCTGATCGCGCACGACCGTGGCGAGCATCGACAACCGGAGATCGTCGCGGCGGACGAGGAACGGCGCGCCGCGCTCGGCAAGGCTCTGAGCGAGCGCGACGTCACGCGCCGCCTCGACGCGAGCGGCGTGCTGGTCACGCACGTCGCCGCCGACGAAGCCCAAGACCGTCGCGACCAACGCCGCGCCCGCCGTCAATGCGACAGCCAGCCGCTGCACGAGCGGCCAACCACGCCCTCGCCGATCAATCGCCTGGACCATCGGACGGTGGTATCGGCTGTTGGGCGTAGGCACTGGAGGGGCGGGTAGGGGAAAGCCCGTAGGGGTGTCCGGACCGGTGTTGGGTGGGGGGGCGTGTCCAGACCGTTCCGCCTTGGGTGGGGCGGCGTGTCCAGACCGTTCCGTCTTGGGTGGGGCTTCGTGTCCAGACCGTTCCGTCTTGGGTGGCGTGGCGTGTCCAGACCGCTCCGTCTTGGGTGGCGTGGCGTGTCCAGACTGTTCCGTCTTGGGTGGTGTGTCGTGTCCAGACCGCTCCGTCTTGGGTGGCGCCTCGATGCGGCTTGCGTCCGCTGGCCGCACTCCCGCGACGGCCTTCCTGGGCTAGAGACGCTCCAGGCGCACGCAAGCAACCAACACCGAAGCAGCCGCTCCGAAGTCCTGGGAGAAGTGGATCCGAAGCATCCGCGCCGAAACGCCCGCCAACACGGCGGCATCGTCGACACGCGCCTCCAACTCGGAACTCCGCGCCGGTCGCGCGGCCTCATCGGCGCGCCGCGCCACCGTCGCTCTGGCCGGCGGCGCGCCACCCTGACGTTTCCCGAACATCGCGCTTGCGTCGCCGGCCTGCGGTGTGTATGTTCGCGGAATCAAGTGGCGGTCGACGGCGCGAACGGATGGTCCGGCGCGCAACCACATCGACCGGCGTCACGTGTTCACGCGCACTGGGGCGCACTGGGATCGGGAAGGCACGGACACCGCGATGACGACGACGCGCAAAGCTGCGAGCAAGAACAGCA
>JBEITC010000386.1:0-4011 GCA_040375075.1 Planctomycetota bacterium
CACCAGCGCCCGCGGGGCCGTGCGGCGGGGCGGCGCGCCGCCGACGACGCCGGCGATGCGCGCCAGCAGCTGCGCGCCGGTCAGGTTCTCGCCGGTCAGCAGGTAGCGCTCGCCGCGCCGGCCATGCTGCAGCGCGCGCACGACGCCGTCGCAGACGTCGGTGACGTTGGCGACGTTGAGTCCGCCCGGCGGCGAGAAACGCACGCGGCCGGACATCACCGCGGTCAGCAGCGAGTCGTCGCCCTTGCGGCGGTCGCCGGCGCCGTACATCGACGGCGGGTTGACGATCACCGCGTCGAGGCCGCGCTTGCACGCGGCGAGCACGCGCTGCTCGGCGGCGAACTTGCTGTCGCTGTAGCCGATGCGCAGCGGCCCGAAGTTGTACGGCGCGCTCTCGTCGACGGCTTCGGGCCGGTCGCGCCAGGCGACGGCCGAGATGGTCGACACGTGCAGCATGCGCCGGACGCCGGCGGCGAGCGCTTCGTCGGCGAGGTCGCCGGTGGCGACGGCATTGGTGGCGAACATCGCGCCGCGGTCATCGGGCCGGAACGACACCAACGCAGCGAGATGCACGACGGCGTCCGCGCCGCGGCAGCCGCGCGCCAGCGCGTCGCGGTCGGCGAGCCGGCCCTCGACGCGTTCGACGTCGTGCTCGCGCAACCACGGCGCTTCCTGGCCCGGCCGCACGAGCGCGCGCAGGCGGAAGTCGCGCGCCAGCAGCGGAACGAGGTGGCGGCCGACGAAGCCGCTGGCGCCGGTCACGAAGCAGACAGGGGGCACGCGGGCAGACTAGGAGTCCGCGCCGCGGGAGGCCACGCCACCCGGCGCGCGGCATCGCCTCCGGGAACTCGCCGCCGATCCTCGGCGAAGTCCCCGATGCGCCTGCGGTCGTCGGCTTCGCGCCGCCCGCGAATCCACCCGCCGGTCCGGCGCGCGTCCCATGGCGCCGACGCCAAGCAGCGCACGAACCGCAGCGAGAAGCCGGATCGATCGCTTGCTGCCGCGCGCAGCGACTGGCGCTCGCAGCTTGAAGCCGGGCGTGTCGTGGCTGCCGTCTCCGCCGATCCACGTCCCATGGCGCCGAGGCTTGGAGTCGAATGCTCGCGGCGGCGATGACCGGGCCGATGCACGGCGTTGCCGATGGCGCGGATCGACGCCGTGCGCACGGCAGGGCGCGTGCCGATGCGCCAAACCGCGCTTGCCGTCGCTCATTCCGCGGGTTGCGTTGGGAGCGTCGCGCGCGGGCCGCTACCCTGCTCGCCCTCATGCTCACTGGAGTGTTGTTCGCGCTCGGATTGGTCCTGCTCGTCGTCGGCGCCGACTGGCTGGTCAAGGGCGCCTCCCGCGTCGCCGCGGCCGCCGGCGTGTCGTCGCTGGTCATCGGCCTGACCGTCGTCGCCTTCGGCACCAGCGCGCCGGAGTTCGCCGTGAGCGTGCAGGCCGCGTGGTCGGGGCAATCCGACATGGCGATCGCCAACGTCGTCGGCAGCAACATCTTCAACGTGCTGTTCATCCTCGGCGCCTCGGCGCTGATCACGCCGCTGCTGGTGGCGCAGCAGCTCGTGCGCCGCGACGTGCCGATCATGATCGCGCTGTCGGCGGCGCTGTGGCTGGTCGCGCGCGATGGCCAGCTGACCCGCGGCGACGGCGTCATCCTGTTCGCCGGGCTCGTGCTCTACACGACGTGGATCATCCGCGTCAGCCGGCGCGAGACGAAGTCGGTCAAGGCGGAGTACGAGGCGGCGTTCGGCGGCGAAGCCAAGATCGATCCGATCCCGCTCCACGAGTCCTTTGCGTCGTCGTCGCCCGCGAATGGCGATGCGCGGTCGACGGCCGCTGCGGGCGGCGATGCCAAGCAGGGTCTCGGCGGCGCCATCGGCTACGTCGTCGCCGGCCTCGTCCTGCTCGTGCTCGGCTCGCGCTGGTTGGTCGATGGCGCCGTGGCCTTCGCGACGTGGGCGGGTCTCAGCGAGGTCGTCGTCGGCTTGACGATCGTCGCCGCCGGCACGTCGCTGCCCGAGGTCGCCACGTCGATCACCGCCGCGATCAAGGGCGAGCGCGACATCGCGGTCGGCAACGTCGTCGGCAGCAACATCTTCAACATCATGGGCGTGCTCGGCATGTCCGGCATCGTCGCTCCCGACGGCCTGACGGTGCTGCCGTCGATGGTCGGCTACGACCTGCCGGTGATGATCGCGGTGGCGGTCGCGTGCCTGCCGGTGTTCGCCCGCGGCTTCGTCATCCCACGCTGGGAAGGCGTGCTCTTCCTCATGTACTACGTCGCGTACACGTCCTATCTGGTGCTCGATGCGACGAAGCACGAAGCGACCGAAGGCTACTCCAAGGCCATGCTGAACTTTGTCCTGCCGCTGACCGGTGTGACGCTCGGCGTGCTCGCCGTGCGCGTCTTCACGTTGAAGAAGCCGGTGACCGCTTGAGCGCCGAGGTCGGCGCCGCGGCGCCGTTCGCGGCGGTCCCCGACTCGCTGCGGCCTGCGCTGGTGCGCCGCGGCTTCACCGCGCTGACGGCCGTCCAGCAGGGCATCCTCGCCGCCGACGACGGCGTGCGCGACCTGCGCATCCGCTCGCAGACCGGCTCGGGCAAGACCGTCGCGCTCGGCATCGCGCTGGCGCGCTCGTTCGCCGGCGACGCGCTGGCGCAGGAGCGCCGCGGGCCGCTGGCGCTGGTGATCGCGCCGACGCGCGAACTCGCCGCGCAGGTCAAGGAAGAGCTGTCGTGGCTGTTCGCCGACGTCCCGGGCGCGCGCTGCGGCGTCGTCACCGGCGGCACGTCGGTCGACCGCGAGCGCACGCTGCTGCAACGCCGGCCGGCGATGCTCGTCGGCACGCCGGGCCGCCTGCTCGACCACGTCGGCAGCGGCGCGCTCGACCTCGGCTGGGTCAAGCAGCTCGTGCTCGACGAGGCCGACCAGATGCTCGACCTCGGCTTCAAGGACGAGCTCGACGGCATCCTCGCGGCGCTGCCCAAGGAACGCCGCACGCACCTCGTGTCGGCGACGTTCGCGCCCAACGTGCAGGCGCTCGCCGATCGCTTCCAGAGCTCGCCGATCCTGGTCGCCGGCACGCCCGCCGGCGCCGCGCACGCCGACATCGAGCACATCGCGCTCAAGGTCGGCGCCCGCGACCACTACGCCGCGCTCGTCAACCTGCTGCTGCTCGCGGGCGACGAACGCACGCTGGTGTTCGTGCGCACGCGCGAAGGCACGTCGGCGCTCGCCGACAAGCTCGCCGGCGACGGCTTCCTGGCGATGCCGATCCACGGCGACCTCGCGCAGGCGCAGCGCACGCGCACGCTGCAGGCGTTCCGTCGCGGCGCGATCCACACGCTGATCGCCACCGACGTCGCCGCGCGCGGCCTCGACATCACCGACGTGACGTCGGTCGTGCACTTCGATCCGCCGATCGACGCCGAGACCTACGTGCACCGCAGCGGCCGCACCGGCCGTGCCGGCCAGAAGGGCCGCAGCTACATGTTCGTGGTCAAGTCGCGCGCCAACTTCGCGCGCCGCCTGTTCCACGAAGCGCGCGTGAAGGAGCGGTGGGAGGGCTGCCCCGGGCCCGCCGAGGTGCGCGCGCATCGGTTGGAGCAGGCCGGCGACCGCGCCGCGCACGCGCTGACGGCCGCGACGCCGCCGGGCGCCGCCGAGCGCGCCATCGCCGACAACCTGCTGGCGGGCCGCGATGCCGCCGCCGTCGTCGCCATGCTGCTCGGCCAGATGGCGACCGGTCCGTGCGAGCCGTCGGCGGTCGCGGTCGAACGCGACGTGCCGGTGGGTGGCGCGGCGAAGACGAGCGCGAAGGCGAGCGCCGCGGTTGCTGCCAGCGCATCGCCGGCGGTGACGGGCGAAGCGAGTGCGCCAACCGTCGAGACGGCGGCGCCGACCTCGGCGACGCCGACCGCGAAGGCTCCGGCAGCTGCGCTGGCAGCACCTCCGGCAGCACCTCCGGCAGTCGCACCGGCAGCACCGCCGGCGGTGGCCGCGCCCGAAGC
>JBEITC010000095.1:0-10338 GCA_040375075.1 Planctomycetota bacterium
CGCGACCGCGCTGCGCAGGCGCGCGAGGTGGCGGTCCCACAGCGGCAGTGCGCCGTCGCGCGCCCCCATCGTCTCGAACGGCGCCACGCCGGCGCGGCGCGGCAACGCCCCGTCGCCGACGAGCTGGCCGTCGACCCACGCGGTCACGAGCGGACCTCCGGCACGGCGACACGCCGCTGCAGCGCGCGTTCGATGCCGGCCATCTTCGCCAGCGTCTCGAGCCACTCGCCGTGCGGGTCGCTGAGCGCCGTCACGCCGCCGCCGGCGTTGCCGCGCAGCGCGCCGTCGCGCAGCGCCAGGGTGCGGATCGCGATGTTGAGCCACATGGCGTCGCCGGGGCCGAACCAGCCGATCGCGCCGGTGTAGACGCCGCGGCGCGCGACCTCGAGCTGTTCGAGGATCTCGAGGCAACGCAGCTTGGGGCAGCCGGTGATCGAGCCGCCAGGGAACGTCGCGCGCAGCAGGTCGACGTGCGACGTGCCGGGCTTCAGCTCGGCGAGCACGGTCGCGAACAGATGGTGCACCTGCGCGTACGAGCGATGCTCGGGGAACGGGCCGACGCGCACCGAGCCGGTCATCGCCACCTTGCCGAGGTCGTTGCGCAGCAGGTCGACGATCATCGCCAGCTCGGCCTGGTCCTTCTCGCTGCCGACGAGCTCGGCCAGCAGGCGTTCGTCGTCGGCGCGCTGCGCGCCGCGCGGCCGCGTGCCCTTGATCGGCCGCGTGCGCACCGATTCGCCGTCGCGCCAGAGGAACTCCTCCGGCGAGCTGCTCAGCACCGCCGTGCCCTGGCCGTCCTCGACGTACGCGGCGAACGGCGCCGGGCTCTGCTCGCACAGCCGCCAGAACAGCGCGCGCGGGTCGCCCTGCCAGCGGCCGGTGAACGGCTGCGTCAGGTTGGCCTGGAAGATATCGCCGGCGCGGATGTGCTCGACGACCGCGGCGACGCGCGCTTCGTAGTCGGCCTGCGTCACGTGCGCGCGCAGTTCGTCGGCCGGCGGCAGCGTCGGCGCGCCGGCCGGGACCGCCGGCGCGAACTCCTGCACGCGGCCGTAGGCGGCGACGTGCAGCACGGGCACGGGGAAGTCGTCGGCGAGCGCCAGCGGCCACGCTTCGACGTCGAGGCCGAGGTCGTAGCCGAGCCAGCCGACGCAGCGACGGTCGCGGTGCGCGCGCAGGAAGGCGTCGAGCTTGGCCCACGCGCCGCGCCAGCCGCCGGCCGGCAGCGTCAGCTCGGCGAGCGGCTCGGTGCACAGCCACGTGGGCCCCTGGCCGCCGCCGTGCAGCAGCGCCACCGGTCCGCCGCGCCGCGCCTGCAGCAGCGCCGCGAACGGCGCCGCGCCCGCGTCGTCGCTCACGCGCGCAGCCAGGACGGCTTCCGCTTCTCCAGGAAGGCGGTCATGCCTTCCTGGAACTCGGCCGTGCTGCTGACGATGCCGAACAGGTCGGACTCGAGCTGCAGCGCGTCGGCCATCGGCATGTGCACGCCGCGGCGCACCGCCTGCTTGGCGAGCGCCAGCGCCTGCGGCCCGCGGGAGACCATGCGCAGCGCCACCGCCTTGCAGTGCGCGAGCAGTTCGGCCGGCTCGCAGACGCCGTTGACGAGGCCGATGCGCAGCGCTTCGTCGGCGGTCACCGGATCGCCGGTCAGGATCAGCTGCAGCGCAGCGCCCGTGCCGCACAGCCGCGGCAACCGCTGCGTGCCGCCGTAGCCCGGGATGATGCCGAGCGAGACCTCGGGCAGGCCGAGCTTGGCGGTCTTGGCGGCGAAGCGCACGTCGCACGCCAGCGCCAGCTCGAGGCCGCCGCCGAGCGCGAAGCCGTTGATCGCGGCGACGACGGGCTTGGACAGGTTCTCGATGCGCAGCGTCAGCGCCTGGCCGCGCAGCGCGTTCTGCTTGCCGTCGAGCACGCCTTGCTTGGCGAGCACGCCGATGTCGGCGCCGGCGACGAAGGCCTTCTCGCCCGCGCCGGTCAGCACCACGGCGCCGACCGACGCGTCGGCGTCGAGCGCTGCGAACGTCGCGTCGAGCTCGGCGATGGTCTGGTCGTCGAGCGCGTTCAGCTTGCTCGGACGGTTGACGCTGACGATGGCGAGATGGCCATCGCGGACCAGCTGCACGTTCTGCAGCGCGGCGGGATCGAAGGCGGGTTGGCCGACGCTCATGTCACTCGCCCCCTTCCTGCTGCGGCTGCGCGCTCTCGCGCTGCTGGCGCGGGCGCAGCTCGACGCCGCGGATCTCGACGCGCTCCTTCGGCTTGCTGCGCTCGCCGCTGCTGCCGAAGTCGCACTCGACCGACGCGATGGCGTCGAGCACGTCGAGCCCTTCCTCGACCTTGCCGAACACCGTGTACTGACCGTCCAGGAAGCTGGCGTGGTCGCCGTGCACGATGAAGAACTGCGAGCCCGCGGAGTTCGGGTCGCGCGCGCGCGCCATCGACAGCACGCCGCGGGTGTGCGGGACGTCGTTGAACTCCGCCGGCAGCTGGTAGCCCGGCCCGCCGGTGCCCGGCATGCCCTTGGCGCCCTTCTTCGAGTGCGGGCAGCCGGTCTGCACCATGAAGTTGCGGATGATGCGGTGGAACGCGACGCCGTCGTAGAAGCCCTGCAGCGCCAGCGTCAGGAAGCTGCGCACGTGCCGCGGCGCCTGCTCCGGGAAGAACGTGACGACCAACGGGCCCTTGTCGGTGACGAGGACCGCTTCGATGGTCGCGGGATCGGTCGATTCGAGATCCATGTCGGGAGCCCGGCATCGTGCCCGACGGCCGCGCCCGACGCCACCGGCGACTACTTCTTCACCGGCAGGACGATCGCCGCGAGCAGCACGACCGGCGCGATCGGCAGCTCGCGCGACGGGCCGCCGACCTGGACCTCGGCGATGCGATCGAGCGTGTCCGCGCCCTCGACGAGGTTGCCGAAGGCGGAGTACTTGCGGTCGAGGTGCGGCGACTCGCGGTGGCAGACGAAGAAGCCCGAGCCGGCCGAGTTGGGGTCGGTCGTGCGCGCCATCGACAGCGTGCCGCGCAGGTGGCGCAGGTCGTTGAACTCGGCCGGGATCGCGTAGCCCGGGCCGCCGCTGCCCCACTTCTCCTGCGCCGCCTCGTCCTTCGTGAATGGGCAGCCGCCCTGGATCATGAAGCCGCGGATCACGCGGTGGAACTTGGTGCCGTCGTAGAAGCCCTGCAGGCAGAGCTTGACGAAGTTCTCGACGTGGCCCTTGGCCTTGTCGGGCCGGAACGCGAGCCGCATCTCGCCGTAGTTGGTGACCAGCACGACCTCGGTCTTGGCGAGGTCGAGCGCGGCGAGGTCGACCTGCCCTGGATCGGGCGCGACCTGCAGCGCGCAGGTGACGTCGGCGTGGCCGGCGAGCGCGAGCGTCACGCGGCCGACCGAGCCGTGCGTCGGCGACGGCAGCAGCGCGCTGCCGGGCAGCCGCAGCGCGCGCTCGATGCGCGTGCCGGCGGCGAGCTGCACGACGCCGCCCTTGCCCGGTTGCACGATCGGCGGCAACTCGGCGCCATCGCAGCGCACCGCGAGGTTCGCGCCGGTCAGCAGGTCGCCGGGCACCTCGGCGTCGGCGGTCGCCTCGACGACGAGCCGCACCTCCAGCTCGCCGCGCGCGGTCGCGAGCGACCGCGTCGCCAGCGTCATGCGGACGCCCGGCAGCTGTTGCGCGGGCAGGAAGGCGGCGAGGGCGAACAGGACGGCGGCGAGACGTTGCATGGCGGGTTGCTGGCGGCAGGTCATAGCGGCGGCGCGGTCGGGCGCACTAGTCCCGCGCGCCGCGGTCGTCACGGCCGCGCGCCCGCGTCGTCGGCGAACGGCGCCGGCCGCTGCCGGCGCGGCATCAGGTCGCCCGCCGTGCCCAAGCGCCAGCGCTGCAGCACGAGGTGATGGTCGAACCACAGCATGCACGCGGGCTGCTCGGCGGCGACCGCGTCGTACGACACGCTGCCCGAAACGCTCTCGTCGCCGTACTCGGCCTTGAGGCCCCAGCCGGCGGCGTCGCGCCACGTCCACAGCAGCGCCGCGCCGGAGTTGCCATCGACGTCGACGTCGTACTCGAGCACGCGCCACGGCGCGCCGAGCCGTTGCAGGCATTCGCCGAGGGCCGACTGGCCCGGCGTCAGGCCAGCGAGGTCCGTCTCGCGCACCGGCTCCTGCAGGCGGACGCGTTCGTACGAGCCGGTGATGCACGCCGGCAGCGTCGCCACGAGCAGCGCCGCGCCGAGGCTGCGCGCCGCGCGGCTCACCGGCCGGACTCCTTGCGGGCCGCGTCGCGGGCGGCGTGGTCCTCGGGCTCGTGCACGTCCTCCCACGGCAGCGCGTACTGCGTGCGGTGCGTCGACAGCGTCGCGCCGTAGTGCAGCAGCACGTCCTTGTCGTCGAAGAACAGCCAGACGCGGTCCTGGCGCGCGTCCTGGTTGGCGAAGTTGACGATGCCGAGGAACAGGATCGTGCTCTTCGTGCGCGTCGCGTCGTAGCGGTAGGCGCTGCGGCGGCCGAGCTGCACGACCTCGGTCGGCGCGCCGAGCTTGCCGACGACCTCGGCGGCGGTCGTCTTGCCGGGCGCGAACGTGCGCAGCGCGGCGTCCTCGATCGGTTCGTTGACGTCCTGGCGGCCGAAGGCGCAGCCGGCGAGGAGGAGCAGGAGGAGGGAAGCGCGGTGCAGCATCGTCGGGCTCGCGGTCGGAGGCACGGTGGGAAGAAGCGGAAGGAAGCGGGCCAGAGCGCGGTCGGCCGCGCGCTCGATGCGGCCGGCGGCAGATCGCCGCGGCGCACGCCGCGCACGGCCGCGCGCGCCCGGTCAGCGCTCGAACTCGATGGCGAGGCCCATGCCGCCGCTCATGCACAGCGTGGCGAGGCCGCGCTTGCCGCCGCGCCGGGCGAGCTCGTGCAGCAGCGTGACGACGATGCGCGCGCCGGTGGCGCCGATCGGGTGGCCGAGCGCGATCGCGCCGCCATTGACGTTGAGCCGGTCGGCGGCGATCGGCAGGTCGCGCAAGCACGCGAGCATCTGCGCGGCGAACGCCTCGTTGAGCTCGACGAGGTCGTAGTCGGCGAGCTGGCGGCCGTTCTTCTGCAGCAGCGTCTTCACCGCCGGCACCGGGCCGATGCCCATGATGCGCGGCGACACGCCGGCGGTCGCCGAAGCGCCGAGCCACGCCAGCGGCTGCAGGCCGCGGCGCGCGACCTCGCTCGCCGGCATCAGCACGAGCGCGGCGCCGCCGTCGGTGATGCCCGAGCTGTTGCCGGCGTGGACGGTGCCGACCTTGGGCCGGAACACCGGCGGCAGCTTCTGCAGGTCGTCGAGCGCGACGCCCGGACGCACGTGCTCGTCGATGGCGACGGTGACGGCGCCCTTCTTGCCCTGGATCGTCACCGGCGCGATCTCGTCGCCGAAGCGACCGGCCGTCTGCGCCGCCTCGCCGCGCTGGTGCGAGCGCAGCGCGTACTCGTCCTGCTCGCCGCGGCCGATCTTGTAGTCGTCGGCGAGGTACTCGGCCGTCATGCCCATCGGCTCGCCGAGGATCCCGCAGGTGAAGCCGTCCTGGTAGTTGCCGTCCTTCACCTCGACGTGGCCAAGGCGATAGCCGTTGCGGAAGTCGGGCAGCAGGAACGGGATGTTCGTCATGCTCTCCATGCCGCCGGCGACGACCACCTTGCGGCCGTCGAGCAGGATGGCGGCGCGCGCGAGGTCGATCGCCTTGAGGCTGCTGCCGCAGGCCTTGTTGACGGTCATGGCGACGCAGCCGTCGCCGCAGCCGGCCTTCACCGCGACCTGGCGCGCCGGGTTCGGGCCCGAGCCGAGCTGACGGGCCTGGCCCAGGATGCACTCTTCGACGTCGGTGGGCGCGACGCCGGCGGCGGCGAGGGCGGCCTTGACCGCGTGGGCGCCGAGGTCGACCGCCGACAACGGCGACAGGCCGCCCAGGAACTTGCCGATCGGGGTGCGCTTGGCGCTGACGATTGCGATGCGTTCCATCGCCGGCAGCATCGAGCCGATCCGACCGACCCGCAACGGCTTGCAGGCGGTTTCCGGCCGTGCCGGCAGACCGCCTTCACCGGCGCTCCGACCCTGGCCGATAGCCCGAGCGCATGTCGCTGCGCGCACGCCTCGCCAACCAGCAGGAGGGAGACCGGTTCCCCGAGACGGTCGCCCAATGGCGGCTGCAGCTGCGCACCGAGGTGAAGAACTCGTCGGCGCTGCCGACGTCGGTCTTCCACGCGCGCGACGCGCAGCTCGAAGCGATGCTGGCGGCCGCGACCGAGGCCATGCTGGCGCGCCTGCAGGTGCCGGCCCCCGACGTGCGCACGACGCCAGCGGGCGGCGTGGAGCAACGGCTCGAGGCGGTGCCCGCCGCCGAACTGCGCGCCCTGCCGGCGCGGCTCGCCGGCGACGGACCGACGCCGCGCCTCGACGACCGCGCCGCCGTCGAAGCGTTCGCGGTGCTGACCGACGCAGCGCTCGGGCCCGACCCCGTCGCCGCCACCACCGCCATCGCCCTGCTGCGCGATCGGCTCGGCGCGACGACCGCCGCCGACGTCGAAGTGACCGCGGCGCAACTGCGCCAGTGCCTGCTCGCCGGCATGGCCGCCGATCCGGCCGTGGCCGAAGCGGTCGCCGCCATCGCGCGCCGCGTCGCCGGCGCGATCGCGTCGGCGCCGACGACGTGCCCGACGACCACGGTGCCACGGTGAGCGACGCGCTGGGCCAGATCCGGCACGACGCCGTGCTCGCGTTCGCCAACGCCTTCGTCGTGGCCGCGCTCAATCGCCAGGTCCACGAGCGCGACAGCCGCTGGGTCGAGGACTCGCTCGCCGACGTCGTCTCGACGCTGCGCACCGCCGCGGCGGTCGGCGTCGAGACGCCGCTGCTGCTGCAGGTCGGCGACGACCGCATCTGCCACGAAGGCGAGCCGCTCGACGGCCCGAGCCTGCAGGCGCGCTCGCTGCTGCGCCGGTGCGCCGAGCGCGGCATCGCGATGCTGGCGTTCCACGGCGGCCTCGACGCCGCCGAGTGCAACCGGCTGTTCGACCTGCTGCTGCTGCGCGTGAACGTCACGGCCTTCGCGCGCGAGAACCGCGAAGCGGCGCTGTCGGCGTTCGGCGTGCGCAACGTCGGCGTGACGCTGCGCAGCGTCGGCGACCCCGGCAATCGCCGCGCCGCGCTCGATCCCGAGGCGCGCGCGCTGCGCCACTACCAGGAGCTGGCCGAGAGCCTGCAGGACAACCACGGCCGCGCCCTGCGCGACCTCGAACTGACCATCGACGACGCCGCCGCCGCGGTCGAGCGCACGCTCGCCGACTTCGACGAGCCGAGCCATCTGCTCGCGCTGGCGACGCAGGACGACGTCGACCGCTTCACCGTCGGCCACTCGGTGCGCGTGGCGCTGCTGGCGCTGCAGGTCGCACGCCGGCTCGGCCACAACCGCGACGAACTCGTGCGCGTCGGCTCCGCCGCGCTGCTGCACGACATCGGCAAGTCCAAGGTGCCGCAGGAAGTGCTGTTCAAGCAGGGCCCGCTCGACGAGGCGGAATGGCGCGCGATGGCGCAGCACCCGCGCTTTGGCGCGCAGATCCTGCTCGAGCAGAAGGAACGCGTCGAGCTGACGGCGGTCGGCGCGGCGTTCTGCCACCACATGGGCCCCGACGGCGGCGGCTATCCGGACCCGGTCGTGCCGGTGCGTCCCAGCGGCGCCAGCCGCCTCGTGCGCGTGTGCGACGTGTTCGAGGCGCTCACCTCGATCCGCCCCTACAAGCGCGCGCTGACGCCGATCGAGGCGTACGCGGTGATGAGCCGCGATCCGCGCGAGTTCGACCGCGGCTGGCTGCGCGCGTTCGTGGGCACGATCGGCTTCTTCCCGGACGGCACGAGGCTGCGTCTCGCCGACGGCGCCCGCGCGGTCGTGCGCGCGCAGACGACGCGCCCCGACCGGCCGGTCGTGCAGCTGCTGACGGGACCCGACGACGCCGAACTGCCGGCCGGTCAACCGGACCACTTCACCGTCGGCGACGTGTTCGAAGGGCGCACGCTGCGCGTCGCGCAGATCGAGACGCAGGAGCGCCGCGTCGACGTGCCCGAACTCGACGTCGATCTGCCGGCCGCCCACTGCGCGCACGCCTGCGTGCCCGATGCGATCGCCAAGGCGACGGCGCCGCAGTCGCCGGCGCGCTGACGTCCCCACGGCGGCAGCGGCGTACAATCACCGGCCATGATCCCGTTCGCGCTCGCGGCGTTGGCGTTGCTGCCGCCGCAAGAACCGTCGCCGACGCCCGCGACGTCCGCCACCGCCGCCACCGCCAAGCCGGGCGCGCCCGCGGACTACGACCCGCTGGCCGCGCGCGACGGCGACGCGCCGACGCTGGCGCTGTCGTTCGTCGACGCGGCCCGCGACCGCGCCATCCCGCTGCGCGTCTACCTGCCGGCGGCGACGACGCCACCGGCGCCCGCGCCGGTGATCGTCTGGAGCCACGGTCTCGGCGGCTCGCGCGACAACGCCAAGTACCTCGGCGCGCACTGGAGCAAGCGCGGCTACGTCTGCGTGTTCCTGCAGCATCCCGGCAGCGACGAGTCGGTCTGGCGCGAGTTGCCGGCGCGCGAGCGCATGGCGGCGCTGCGCGCGGCCGCGTCCGTCGACAACGCGCTGCTGCGCTGCGCCGACGTCACCGCCGCGCTCGATCAGCTCGCCCGCTGGCACGCCGACGCCGCGCACGAACTGCACGGCCGGCTCGACCTCGAGCGCGCCGGCATGTGCGGCCACTCGTTCGGCGCCGCCACGACGCAGGCGGTCGCCGGCCAGTCGGCGCCGCTGGTCGGCGCGCGCTTCCGCGACGATCGCATCGACGCGGCGCTGCCGATGAGCCCGAGCAAGCCAGCGCGCGGCGATGTGCGCAAGGCGTTCGCCGACGTGCGCATCCCGTGGCTGTTGATGACCGGCACGCACGACGGCTCGCCGATCGGCAACACCACGCCGGCCGATCGCCTCGCGGTCTACCCGGCGCTGCCGCCGACGATCGACCGCTACGAGCTGGTGCTGGACGACGCCGAGCACTCGGCCTTCGGCGACGCGGCGCTGCCCGGCGAGAAGCTGGCGCACAAGCAGGCCCACCACCGCTCGATCCTGGCGCTGTCGACCGCGTTCTGGGACTGCCACCTGCGCGGCGACGCGGCGGCACGGGAATGGCTGCACGGCGACGGCCCGCGGCGCGTGCTCGACGCCGAGGACCGCTGGCAGCGCGCGGCGGCGAAGAAGCCGCAATGACGGCGGCGCGGGCGCGCCCTTCCCTTGCCGGCCGTCGCCGACCAAGATGCGCGCCGTGACCGCCGCCGAACCACGCCTGCCGCCGCTGCCCGTGCTCTGGCGGCGCGTCCCCGCCGGTCGCGTGCTGGCCTTCGCCCCGCATCCCGACGACGAGGTCGCCGGCCCCGGTGGCGTGCTGGCGATGCACGCAGCACAAGGCGACGCGGTGCGCGTCGTCGTCGCCACCGACGGCACGTCCGGCGATCCGGACGGGCGCTTCACGCCGGCCGAGTTCGTGGCGACGCGGCGCGGCGAGTCGCAAGCGGGCCTGCGGCTGCTCGGCGTGCACGACGTGCGCTTCTGGGGCTTCCCCGACGGCCACGTGCTGAGCGAGACCGACCTGCGCAACGCCGCCGCGCTGGCCGCGCGCGAACTCGCCGAACATCAGCCCGACGTCGTCTACCTGCCGTGGGAGCTCGACGGCCATCCCGATCACCACGCGCTGCACGTGATCGTCACGCGCGCGCTGGCGGCGGCCGGCTTCCGCGGCCTCGCGCTCGGCTACGAAGTGTGGAACGCGATGGTCCCCGACGTGATCGTCGAGACGACCGCGGTGTTCGCGCAGAAGCAGGCGGCCATGCTCGCCCACCAGAGCCAGATCGCCTACACGCAGTACGACCACTGCCTCGGCGGCCTCTCGGCCTACCGCTCGCTCGTGCACCTGCGCGGCCGCGGCTACGGCGAGGCGTTCCGGCGCGTGTCGGGCGCGCTGCCGGCGGCGCTCGCCGAGCC
Organism: Planctomycetota bacterium; assembly: GCA_040375075.1. Classification (GTDB taxonomy): domain Bacteria; phylum Planctomycetota; class UBA1135; order UBA1135; family UBA2386; genus UBA2386. Next base: position 10,039 of record JBEITC010000095.1, read on the forward strand.
GGTGTAGCGCGCGAGCACGACGCCGGCGACGGCGAGGCCGACGAGCGCTGCCGCGACGGCGAGGAACGCGCCGGCGTGGCGCGCGAACAGTTCGCCGGTGACCGCCATCGCCGGCGCGAACGCGACCGGCTCGCCCGGCCGCACGTGGGGCGCCGCGAGTTGCAGCACGTCGGCCGAGACGCGCGTGAACGCCGCGCCGCCCTGCTGCGACGGCACGGGATGCTGCCACGCGTAGGTCGCCGCGCCGGCGACGACGAGCGCGGCGAGCGCGACGCGGGCACGGCTGCCGCCCGCGCGCAG
>JBEITC010000507.1:0-2807 GCA_040375075.1 Planctomycetota bacterium
GGGGCGGGGCGGGGCCCGGGGGGGGGCCGGCGGCCCGGGGGGGGGGCGCCCCCGCGGCCGTTTGGGGCCCGACCCGCGGCGACGACCAGGGAAATGCGCCGACGCCGGCGTCAGAACCTGAAGGCCATGCGCGAAGCGACTACGCTTGGCCGACTCGCCGCGTCTCACACCACCCCTTTCCCGCGGCGGGCAAGGCTCTCCCATGCGCACGCGTTCCCTCGCCGGCGCGCTGCTGCTGCTCACCGTCGCCACGGAAGCAGCCAGCGCCCAGGCCAACACCGTTCCCGGCCGCGACCTCAAGCTGGAGACGGTCTCGACCATCTCGCGCTTCCGCCGCACGGGCACGTACCCGACCGGCGTGCAGGCGATCGGCGCCCGCACCACCTGCTGCAACCTCGGGCCGACGACGATCCCGTTCCAGGCAGCGATGAATCCGAACCACGGCTTCATCCACTACATCGTCGCGCGCGAGTCCGACGGCCGCTTCGTGCAGATCTCCAACTACGCGTGGGTCAAGCACACGTTCGGCTCCAACAACGATCCGGGCTCGTGCGGCACGTGCAGCAACATCCCGACGACGAGCTTCGTCGAGCCGGGCTGCAGCGACACGTACGTCGCCTCGCAGGCCGTCGACCACTTCAACCTCGGCCCGCCCGACGAGGTCGATCCGTGGACCGGCGCGTGGAACCCGATCTGCTCCTACTTCGACCGCGGCAATCCCGAGGTCGCCGTCGGCCAGCAGTGTGACGGCATCCGCAGCCTGACGTCGACGCAGTCGACGGCGCTGAACGCGCAGATCGGCCTCGCCATGCGCGTGCACGACGACGACCTCGCCGTGCCGGGCTCGACGTTCTGGTACCAGGGCGGCTACATCGTCCCCGGCGAGGCCGAGGGCCTGCGCGACAACAACATCGGCTCGCGCCAGTTCACGCCGACGTGGTCGACGACCGCGCTGCAGTGGACGCTGGCGGACGGCGCGTCGTTCCTGCCCGGTTCGATCCTGCAGCGCTGGAACGGCGCCACGGTGACCAGCGCCAGCAACGGCGCCGACGACGGCCGCTACTACGTCGCCGTCAAGGTCACGGGACCGGTCAACGGCCGCTACCACTACGAGTACGCGGTCCACAACCGCGACAACGCGCGCGGCATGGGCGCGTTCCGCGTGCCGGTCTGCATGGACGCGCAGGTCACGAACTTCGGCTTCCGCGACGTCGACCGCAACGCGGCGACCGACTGGTCGGCGGCGAGGGTCGGCTCCGAGATCGTCTTCCAGACGAACACGCTGGGCCCGAACCCGCTGAAGTGGAACAGCGTCTTCAACTTCTGGTTCGACAGCGACGCGGCGCCGCAGACGGGCGCGGTCCAGCTCGACCAGTACCTCGTCGGCCCGGGCGCGCTCGCCGTCAGCGTGTCGACGACGACGCCGAGCGGCGTCTACAACCAGCACCTGGGCGCTGGCTGCGGCGTGCCGATCCCGACGCTCTACGCGACCGGAGCGCCGGATCGCGCGCTGCTCGGCAACAGCACGTTCGCGCTGCGCAGCGGCGGCAACGTGCCGCAGTCGGCCTGCGCGTTCCTGCTCAGCACGGTCCCCGGCAGCACGCCGATCGCGCCTGGCTGCAACGCCTGGACCGGCGACGTCGGCTCGCTGCTCGGCCCGCTGGTCGTGCTCGCCGACGGCGTCGGCGCGGCGGTCATGCCGCTCGCCGTGCCGGCGATGCCCGCGATGGAAGGCCAGACGTTCGACTTCCAGATGCTGAACGTCGCGCCCGGCGGCGCGCTGTTCGGCGCGTTCAACGCCAGCAACGGCCTACGCATCCGCGTCGGCAACGCGATCCCCGGCTGCCCGTGACCCGCGCGGCGGGCGCGGGGCCGACCTCGCGCCCGCCCGCAGGGCCGGCTACCGTCGCCGGCCATGGATTGGATCGCCTCGCCGGAAGCGTGGGTCGCGCTCGCGACCCTGTCGTTCCTCGAGATCGTCCTCGGCATCGACAACCTCGTGTTCGTGTCGATCCTGACCGGACGGCTGCCGCAGGCCCAGCGGCACAAGGCCCGCCGCATCGGCCTGCTGCTCGCGATGGGCATGCGCATCGGCTTGCTCTTCACGCTGAGCGCGCTGCTCGCGCTGACGCAACCGTGGCTGCACGTCCTCGGCACGGACCTCAGCGGCCGCGACCTGATCCTGCTGGGCGGCGGCGTCTTCCTGATGTGGAAGAGCGTCACCGAGATCCACCACAAGCTCGAAGGCGCCGACGACGGGGTCGGCGTGGGCGGCGGCGGCGGCGGGACCGTCAGCTTCGGCAGCGCGCTGGTCCAGATCGCCCTGCTCGACCTCGTCTTCTCGCTCGACTCGGTGATCACCGCCGTCGGCATGGTGCAGCAGATCTCGATCATGGTGATCGCGGTGCTCGCGTCGGTCGCCGTCATGGTCGCGTTCGTCGATCCGATCTGCGGCTTCGTCGAGCGCCATCCGACGATCAAGATGCTGGCGCTCAGCTTCCTGCTGCTGATCGGCTTCACGCTGGTCGGCGAGGGCACCGGGCTGCACGTGCCCAAGGGTTACGTCTACTTCGCGATGGGCTTCTCGATCTTCGTCGAGCTGCTCAACCTGAAGCTGCGCAAGACCGGCAAACCGATCGATCTGCACGGCCCGGAGCGGCCGGCGTCATGACCTGCCAACGACTCCTCGCCGCCGCCTTGCTGGCCGTCGCATCCCTCGCCGCGCAGGGCGCTGGCGCGCCACCGGCCGGCGGGACCGCCGCCGCCCCGAAGCTGCCCGAACTCGGCGCGCCGGCCGCGCCGCCCGA
>JBEITC010000548.1:0-2434 GCA_040375075.1 Planctomycetota bacterium
CGTATGCGCCGCTGCACGCGGAGTTGGCGCGGCAGGGTCAGCTCATCGCCGGCTTCCCGCTGCTGTTCACCCAGGACGGCGCGCGTTGGCTGGCGGCGCCGTTCCGGCGGCGGGAGGGCGGACCGGAGTTCGACGCGCCCGCGGGCTGGGACGTGCGTGCCGCCGACGGCGACGAGCTGGTCTGCTATCCCGACAACGGCGACGTCGACGCGAAGGCCGCCGCCGGCGCCGCGCGGCTGCAGCAGGAGCTGCGGGCGCGGGGGCGCGTCGCCAAGGGACCGGTGACCGCGCAAGCGTTCGTCCACCTGCACGAAGGCGCGCCGGACGCGGCCAAGCTGGCGACGGCGAAGGTGCGGGTCGCCGTGCGCGTGCAGTGAGACGCACGCCGCGCGGCTGGCGCACTGTGACGCTGCATGGCGCGACCGATATCGTCGCGGCATGACGTTGCCGACGCTGCCGCCGCCGTCCGAACACGCGCGCCACTGGGACCTCGACCCGACGGTCGTGTTCCTCAACCACGGCAGCTTCGGCGCCTGCCCGCGCGTCGTGCTGCAGCGGCAGCAGGAACTGCGCGCCGAGATGGAGCGCGAGACGGTGCGCTTCGTGCACCGCGAGCTGGAGGGCCGGCTCGACGTCGCGCGCGCGGCGTTGGCTGCGTTCGTCGGCAGCGATCCGGACGACCTCGCGTTCGTGGCGAACGCGACGACGGGCGTGAACACCGTGCTGCGCTCGCTGGCGTTCGCACCGGGCGACGAACTGCTGACCACCGACCATGAGTACAACGCCTGCCGCAACGCGCTCGACTTCGTCGCTGCGCGCAGCGGCGCCAAGGTCGTCGTCGCCGCGATCCCGTTCCCGCTGCAGTCCGAGCAGCAGGTGGTCGACGCCGTGCTCGCCAAGGTGACGGCGCGAACCAGGCTGCTGCTGATCGACCACGTCACCAGCCCCACCGGCCTCGTGCTGCCCATCGCGCCGATCGTCGCGGCGCTGCGCGCGCGCGGCGTCGAGACGCTGGTCGACGGCGCGCACGCGCCCGGCATGCTGCCGCTCGACCTGCGGGCGCTGGGCGCTGCGTACTACACCGGCAACCTGCACAAGTGGCTGTGCACGCCGAAGGGCTCGGCGCTGCTGCACGTGCGGCGCGATCGGCAGCAGGACGTGCGGCCGCTGGCGATCAGCCACGGCGCGAACAGCGCGCGGCGGGATCGCTCGCGCTTCCGCCTGGAGTTCGACTTCACCGGCACCGACGACTTCACGCCGTTCCTGTGCGTGCCGGCGGCGCTGGAGTTCCTCGGCGGGCTGCTGCCGGGCGGCATCCCGGCGGTGATGGCGAGCAATCGCGCGATGGCGCTGCGCGCGCGGGCGATGCTGTGCGAGAAGGTCGGCAGCAAGCCGGCAGCGCCGGAGTCGCTGATCGCTGGCTTGGCGTCGGTGATCCTGCCACCGAGCGACGAGCCGACCGTGCCGCCGCTCGGCCTGGATCCGCTGCAGGTGCGCTTGTACGAGGCGTGGCGGATCGAGGTGCCGGTCATGCGGTGGACGCAACCGGCGACACGGGCGCTGCGGGTGTCGCCGCAGGTGTATCACTCGGAGGCGCAGTATCGGTATCTGGCGGAGGCGTTGGGCGGGCCATCGATGGGCCGTGTTGGATGACCGATCGGCGTGAGGGCGCGCGGTGTTGGCGCTGAGCGGAGGGGAGAGGCGCTGAGAGGAACGCAATCGCGGCGACAGGCGGGCCGCATTGGCGCGGTGTCGACGCGTGAACGGAGGCAGGGTGGGCGCATTGGCGAGGCCAACCGCAACGGCGGAGGGCTTTGAAGGCCTGGGAAGGGATGGGGACGGCGAGGGCGACGACAGGGCGGCCAAGCCGGAACGGCTTGGACACGGGGCTGGAGGTGAGATCGCACTGGTTGTGGGGCCGAGTCGACACGCGCGGCGGTTGGGGCGGTGACGGGGCGGTGACGGGGCGATGGCGGGGCGATGGCGGCAGCACTGCCTCGCTGTGGCAGTGCACTGTTGTTGCACTGCCATGTCGTGGCGCAGCGGCCCAGCGGCCGAGCGGCGCAGCGGCGCAGCGGCCGAGCGACCGAGCGGCCCCGCATCGCACCAACGAAGGCGGCGCCAACCATCACGGCGGCGCGAACATTTCCCGAACCTCTTCTTGCCAGGCGGCCTTCCTGAATGTATTTATGCGGATTCAAAGGTCGATCGAAGGCACGCAATGGCGACGGGCAGACCAAGCAAGCAGGCGAAGCGGACACAGGCGCGAAGTCCGGCGCGCAAGCCGCCGGCCAAGCGCCGCCCCGTGCAGGCCACGCTCCCCTTCCGCCAGCGCGGCGGCGCGCGCGAGGGCGCTGGCCGCAAGCCCAACGGCGCTGCCGCGATGATGTCCCGCTCGACGCGCGCGTCGCACGCCGCCTACCACCCAGCACTC
>JBEITC010000292.1:0-5185 GCA_040375075.1 Planctomycetota bacterium
CATACGCGGCGCTGCGGTTGTTCGGCCGGCTGTTCTGGGCGCCGATGGTGGCTCTGCCGTTCACCGGCCTCGTCTACGCCGGCGCGCTGTTGCTCGGCGCCGACGACGCCGCGCTGGTCGCATGGCTGTGCAACGACGGCCCGTCGTCGCGGCCCGAGTGGATGTGGCTGACCGTGGCGCTCGCGCTCGTCGGCGCGCCGGTCGCGCTCGTCGCGCAGGCGCTGGCGCTGCGTTGGTCGCCGCCGATCCCGCTCGGCACGCACGGTCGCTGGACGTGGATGCACCTGCAGGCGCAGGTGCGCATGGACGCCGTCGAGTCGGCCGGCCAGTGGCTCGCTGGCGCGCTGTTCTGGCCGATGTGGCTGCGACTCGCCGGCATGAAGATCGGCCGCGACACCGAGATCAGCACGATCGTCGACGTGCTGCCCGAGCACGTGCGGCTCGGCGGCGGCGCGTTCCTGGCGGACGGCATCTACCTCGGCGTGCCGCGCCAGCACGGCGGCGCGGTGACCATCGCGCCGACGACGCTCGGCGACCGCAACTTCATCGGCAACCACGTGGTGATCGACGCCGGCCAGCGGCTGCCCGACGACGTCGTGATCGGCGTCTGCACGGTCGCCGACGACCGGCGCATGGCGGCCGGCACCGGCTGGTTCGGCCAGCCGGCGTTCGCGCTGCCCAAGCGCGAAGTCGCGACCGCCGACCAGCGCATGACGCACCGGCCGGACCTGCTGCGCCGCGCCAACCGGATGTTCTGGGAGTGCGCGCGCTTCGTGCTGCCGGCGCTGCCGGTGTGGCTCGGCCTGCGCTGGTTCGACGTCGTCGCCGCCGCCGGCGACGACGCGCTCGCGCAGTTCGCGACGGCCTGCGTCGCGACGGTCGGCTACGCGCTGCTGCTCGCGGCGGTGGTCATCGCGGCGAAGTGGCTGCTGCTCGGCAAGGTGAAGCCGGCGCAGCACGCGCTGTGGTCGTGCTGGGCCAACCGCTGGGACTTCCACTACGTCGTCTGGGAGCGCTACAGCCGCGGCTTCCTGCAGCTGCTCGAGGGCACGCTGCTGCTGCCGTGGTTCCTGCGCGCGCTCGGCATGAAGGTCGGCCGCCGCGTCGTGCTCGGCGAAGGCTTCGCGCAGGTCGTCGATCCGGACATGCTGCGCATCGACGACGGCGCGACGGTGCACGCGATGTTCCAGGCGCACAGCTTCGAGGACCGCGTGCTCAAGATGGGGCACGTCCGCATCCGCCCGCACGCCACCGTCGGCCGCGGCGCCGTCGTGCTCTACGGCGCCGACATCGGCGACGGCGCGCACGTGCTGCCGCACAGCGTGGTGATGAAGCAGGAGACGCTGCTGCCACGGCGCGGCTACGCCGGCGCGCCGACGGTCGAGGTCGAGCGCCGCCACGAACCGCTGCGCACCGCGCCCGCGGCCCTGCCGATGCCGGACGAACGCGTCGGCGCGTTCGACGCCGCGCGCGGCTTCGCGGTGCTGGCGATGGTGTGGCTGCACTTCGTGCCCGAGGCCGAGGAGGGCGCCGGCGCGCTGGCCAGGCTCGCCGGGTGGACGACGGTGGTCGGCGCGGGCGTGCCGTCGACGCTGTTCTTCCTGCTGGCCGGCGTCGCCTGGGCGTGCACGGCGCGGCGCGCGGGCGCCGAATCGCTGGTCCTGCCGCCGGCGTGGATCCTGCGCCGTTCGCTCGCGCTCGCGGTCGTCGGCGTGCCGTTCTGGATCTGGGCGTGGCCCAACGACGTGCTGACCGCGTTCGCGCTCTCGCTGCCGTGCGTCGCGCTGCTGCAGCGGTGGGGGCGCACCGCGCTCGCGACCGCGCTGCTGCTGCTGACCCTGGCGATCCCGATCGCGGCGCGGCCGTTCGGCGGTTGGGCCGAGATCGACGTGCTCGACGACAGCACGCACCTCGCCAACCACGGCTTCGGCTGGGAGACGCTGCGTTGGTTCCTCTACGACGGCAGCTACCCGCTGCTGCCGTGGCTGTGGGCGCCGTTGCTCGGCGCGCTGCTGGCGATGAACGGCCGCACCGACGCCTCGCGCTGGAAGCGCTGGATCTGGCTCGGCGGCGTCATGGTCGCCGTCGGCCTCGCCGCCGACGTGCTGGCCGCGCGCGCCGGCGACCTGCTCGGCAACGTCGTCGGCGACTTCGCGGTCACCTGGCAGCCGACGTCGATCCCGTTCCTGCTGCGCAACGGCGGCATCGCGGTGCTGGTCGTCGGCGCGCTGGCGTGGCGCGGCATGTCGCGCGGCCTGCCGCGCTGGCTCGCTCCGGTCGAGGCCGTCGGCCGCATGTCGCTGTCGCACTACCTCGGCCACGTGCTGCTGCTCTTCGCGCCGCTGCGGCATTGGTGGCCGGACGAGGACTGGGGCGTCGACGTCGGCGTCGCCGCGGCGCTCGGCTACATCGCCTTCGCGCTGGTGTCGTCGGCGTGGTGGTTCCGCGCGCGTCGCCGCGGCCCGCTCGAAGCGCTGCTCGGCCGCGTCAGCGGGCCGTCGCGCTGAGGCGCGCGCGTTGCGGGCCGCGCGGCGGCGGGCGATGCTGGTCGCATGCAGGCATCCGTCGCCCTGGTCGCCGCGGTCGCGCTCGGCATTGCCAGCGTCGTTGCGCAGGATCGCGGCGAAGGTCTGGTCGAGATCACGCGCGCTGAAGGAAACGAGTCGGTCTACGTGATGGGCGCGACGCACCACGGCTGCGTGCCCTACGGCGACGATGGCGCCTTCGTGCTCGTGCATCGCCTGCCCATTTCGCGGGCCAGGGGCGACGACGGTAGCAAGATGGACCTTGAACTCTGGCGCGCGCACGCCGGCGGCGCGACTTGGCGGCGGGTCGGCGTCGCGCCGACGCGCTTCGACGGCGAGGGCTCGATCGTGCGCGATGGCTCGCTGCTCGCCGTTTGCTGGTCGTCCTGCGACGGCAAGCGTTGGTCCGACGCATGGTTCCAGCGCTTCGATCCGGAACGGGAAGCGTGGATCGGCGAGCCATTGCGACTCACCGACGCGACGGGCGAAGTGAACCAGCACTTCGTCACCGACCTCGCGCGCGCGGCCAACGGCGCGCTGGTCGCCGTCGTCGGCTGCGATGGTCCGTTGCCATTCCCGCTCGGGAACTTCTGCGGGAGCACGGGAGTTCGCATCCTGCCGGCGGGCTCGTCGGAGTGGACGCCGATGCAGAAGGCCAACGACACGATCCTCGGCGTCTGCGGCAACGCGCTCGTGCGCGGCGATCGTGTCGACGTGACGTACCGGACCAACCCGTCGGCGGCGGCGCACGGCCTGCGCATGGTCGACGTGACCAAGGCCGAGTTGCTGCCTCCGATGCCGCCGATCACCTCGTCGGACCCCGCGGACGACGAGCAGATCGCCAACGTCGGCCAGTGGTGTGGCGACGACGTCGGCGGCCGCACGCTGCTGTTCCTGCGCGGCGCGCAGGCGGCCGGCAAGGGCAGGTTGTCCGTCGCGCACGATCGCGGCGATGGCGTGTTCGTCGTGCGCGACGTGGCCGACGATCCCGCGCTCGTCGCCGGCAACGAGACCAACGAATTCTTCACGCTCGCCCGCGGTCACGGCGACCAGGCCCACGTGTGCTTCGCCAAGCGCACCGACGACTGCACAGAGCTGTGGCACGCGACCCTGTCCGGCGGCGAGGTCGTGCGCGCGCCGCGCGTCGTCGCCAGGATGGCGCCGCAGGCCTTCGCGGCCCTCAATGGCATGCGCGCGCCGGACGCGGCTTCCACGATGCTGTGTGTCATCGGCTCGCTCGCCGCCGAGGACGGGGCCGGTGTCGTGCGCGCCTACGGCCGCTGGCCGCTGCGCAACGTCGCGCCGCGCCCCCGCCGCTGACGCTACTGGAACGTCTGGCCGACGTTCTTCAGGCCGGGCGTCGCCGTTGCGGGGGCGTTCCAGGTGAACGCGTTGCCGTGGTTGCCGGTCCCGGTCAGCTGCAGCGACTGGCCGACCGGCGTGGTCGAGAGCTCGCTGACCGACAGTTGCGTCGCCTGCTTGCCGGCGATCGCGCCGCCGACGCCGGTGACCGCGCCCTCGTAGGCGATGAAGTGCACCACCGCGCCGTCGGCGCTGACCACCGCGATCGCGTCGGGGCCGTCCTGCAGGCCGGCGAACGGGAACGACAGCGTGCCGTAGCCGTTCTGCTGGTTGGGGAACGAGCCGGCGAGCTTCTGCCGCGCGTACACCGCGCCGTTGGCGCCGTCGATGGCGAGCAGCATCCAGCCGTTGAGGCGCATGCCGGCCGGGCCGGCGAGCTCGACGAACTCGTTCACGTCAGCGCCCGTGTTGTCGTAGTGCAGCTCGTTGACCCAGACCTCGGGGTTGCGCACGCGCGCGCACTGGTTGAGGTACAGGCAGAGCGCCCAGTCCGGGTTGTCGATGAACGGGTTGCGGTTGCCCTGCGCCTGGAAGATCGCGTTGTTGCGCTGGATCTCCTTGGCGTCGACCGGGTCTTCCTGGTGCCACTGCAGCAGCACGCTGAGCTTGCCCATGTAGGCGACCGAGACGTTGTTGCCGGTCGCGCTGTTCTGCACCAGCGTCAGGTCGTCGGTCAGCCGCAGGTCGGGCTCGTTGGCGCCGGTGACGCCGTGCGTGCCTCCCTCGTAGCGCAGGTCCATGTAGAACATCGCGCGGGCGACGTCGCCCTTGCGGCCGTTCCACGTCTGCCAGCCGCCGATCGGCGACAGGTTGATGTTGCTCCAGTTGCTGTTGCCGGGGAACGCGCCCGTGCCACCGCCCTGACCGCCGGTCGCCGTCGTCGCGAACTCGGTCCACGTCGAGTTCGCGATCAGGTACGGGCTGTTGTCGCGCGCCGAGTTGTAGGCGATGTCGCAGAGGAACAGGTGGTGGCAGTCCGTGTACGGGTAGTTGGTCGTGCCATCGACCGGGAAGCCGTAGCTGTTCGGCCAGCTGTGCTCGCGGTTGTAGAGCGTGTTGCCGCCGCCCTGCTTCAGGTAGAGCACGTTCTTGTAGAGGTCGAGGATCTGCGTCGTGCTGCCCGGCGCCTGGTCGGCGAGCTCGAGCACGTCCCAGGTGTCGGTCGACGACGCCGTGTACGGGATGCGCGTGTGGTCGTCGATCACCGCGTGCAGCGTGGCGCGCAACTGCGCCGCCGAAGTGCCGACGACGCTCGCGTAGTAGGTGGGCGGCGCCTGCGCGGCGGCGGCGGCGGCGGC
>JBEITC010000531.1:0-2582 GCA_040375075.1 Planctomycetota bacterium
AGCAACCTGCGCCCGCCGAGGCGGCGCAAGAGCCGCAGGGCGGCGACCGGGCAGGTCGCGGCGCGGGTGCGCAAGGCGGCGCTGGAGCGCGGCGGCGTGGCCAGGGCCCGGGTGGCAGCCAGGCGCTGACCGAGTTCCCTGAGTTCACGCCGGTGGCAGCGCCGGCGCTCGACGGGCTCCAGGGCAAGCAGTCGTTCTGGTTCACGGTCTATCCGAACTTCCTCGCGCAGTTCGACCCGGCGACGGACACCGTCACGCGCAAGGTCGAGCTCAAGCGCGGATTGTTCTGGAGCACGAACCTCACCCACGACCGCAAGCGCATCCTGGTCGTCACCGACCAGCAGCAGTCGGTCGAGGTCGTCGACCTCGCCAGCGGCACGGTCACCAGCGAGCACAAGTTCGCCGAGGACGGCTTCATCCTGCGCATCCGCGACCTGCGCGAGTGCCCCGGCGGCCTGCATTGGCTGGTGCGCACCGAACGGGTGAAGAAGGAGATCGACCGGTACTCGTTCGAGGCGGCGCAGTGGCTGCTCTACGACGTGGCCAACCACAAGGTCGTGCGCAAGCTGGCGCGGCTGCCCGAAGCGCTCGATCGCAACGCGCAGCTGTCCGCCGACGGCACGCAGTGGCTGACGCAGGACGGCGACGGCAACCTCGAGGTCCTCGACGCCAGGACGATGAAGCCGCAGGGCAAGATCGACCTGAAGACGCCGCGCCACTTCGGCGCCGGCGCGATCCGCCTGAGCGGCACGGACCTGCTCGACCGCCGCGATCCGGCGCGTGCGCTGATGCTGTTCACCTCGACGGATCCCGTCGAGACGCGGCGCACCAGCTGGGGACTCGTCGAGCTCGACCTCGCCGGCAAGAAGATCGTGCGCGTCGACGAATGGGGCCCGAGCCAGAGCTCGTGGGGTCTCCGCGTCGCGTCCCGCAAGCCGATCGGCGCCCTGATGGGCGGCGGCGGCTTCGGTGGCGGCGACCGCAACGGCGACAACCGCTCGCGCCTGCTGCTGTTCGACCTCACCAACGGCAAGAAGATCGCCGAGGCCTTCGAGGAGTTCCGGCCCCGCCGTTCGCTGGTCGCGATCTCCCCCGATGGCGACAAGGTCTACATGGGCGTCGCCGGCAGCGACTTCGAGGTCTTCGACGGCCAGCTGAAGCGCCTCAAGACCGTCGAACTCGACGGCGAGATCGTGGGCCGCATCCACGTCGTCGACGGATGAGGCGCATCGTCGTCGTCGACAGTGGCGTCGACGGCGGCCATCCCGCGCTGCGAGGCCGGCACGTCGTCGCCGGGCCTTGCTTCGGCCCGGCCGGCGAGCGCTCGCCGACCGAGCGCGAAGCGGACGTTCTCGGCCACGGCACGGCCGTCGCCGCCACGATCGCCCGCTTCCTGCCCGCCGATGCGCCGGTCGAGATCGTCAGCCTGCGCGTGTTCGAGCGCTCCCCCACCTGCGACTTCGCCGCGGTCGTGCACGCGCTGCGGCATGCGCTGGCTATGGCGCCGGACGTCGTGAACCTCAGCCTCGGCACCACGTCGCTGCGCCATCGCCGCGAGCTCGCAGCGCTCGCTGCCGCGGCGAAGGCACAGCGGACCCGCGTCGTCGCGCCGGCCAGCTATGGCGGCTTGCCGTGCGATCCGGGCGCGCTGCCGGACGTCGAGGCCGTGGTCGGCGACGCGAACGTGCCGTGGCAACTGCCCGAGTTGCGTCCGCACGCCGGACGACTCGTCTGGTTCGCGTCGCCGCTCGCAGCGCCCGACAGCGACGGCGTCCGCCGGCTGCTCGCGCGCGGCGAGAGCCTCGCGGTCGCTGCGGTCAGCGGCTGCCTGCTGCGTTCGTTGCTGGGATGAGCCAGCCGTTGCGCAGCAGATCGAGGCATGCGGCGTGCACGGCCCGCGGCGGCAGCACGAACAGGCGCGGGTCGGCGCCGCCGCGCGCGACGGCGTTCGCCAGCGTGGCCGCTGGCGCGAACAGCGGCAGCAGCGCCGCGATCGGCACGTAGCCGACGTGCGAACGTTCCTCGCCGGAGCCTTCGTGCACGAAGCCCGGTTGCGCGACGAAGTCGGCGCCGGCGCGGACCAGGGCCTCGATCGCTCGGACGGACGGAGCGACGGCGAGCGGGACATCGGTCGCTGGCAGCGGCGCTGCGGCCTCCGTGGGGCGCCGGGCCGCCCAGAACGGATGCGCGGCGAAGCGATCTTCGCGCGCGTACCACGCCTGCGCCGTCGCGCCATGCGCTCGCCAAAGCCCCGCCTCCCAACGCGCATGCGCGGCGAACAAACGATCGCGCCACGCCGGTTGCGCGACGGCTGCGGCCGCGACCGCTGCGGCGTGGTCGGCGGCCGCCAGCGCCTTCTCGACGCCTTGGCTGGCGAGCGGGTCGATCGTGCCGGCAGCGTCGCCAAGGCGCAGTTCCCCCGCCACCGGGGCCGCGAGGCGCGCGGTGGCGTCGTTGGCGTGCCGCACGGTGGCTGCACGCAGGCGACCAGCCGGACCCACCGCCGCGGCGAGTTGCCGTGCGACGAGGCGCGCGAGGCCGTCGCGGCGCGCGGCGTCGCCATCGACGAACACCGCCGCGCC
>JBEITC010000534.1:0-2563 GCA_040375075.1 Planctomycetota bacterium
GGCGAGGCGGCCGCGGCGCGCGCTGTGCGCGCGGTCGGCGCCCGCGACGACGGCCGCGGCCTGCCGGGCCTGCCGCACCACGCGCCGCGCGCCAAGCGCGTCGTCTGCCTGTGGCAAGGCGGCGGCCCGTCGCACGTGGATCTCTTCGACGAGAAGCCAGCGCTCGCGCGCCATCGCGGCCAGGACATCCCGGCGTCGGTGCGCGGGGCAACCAAGCTGTCGACGATGTCGTCGGGCTACACCCGCTGGCCGGCGACGCCGGCGATCGCGCCGTTCGCGCGCTACGGCCGCTCGGGCATGCCGCTGTCGACGCTGCTGCCGCACACCGGCCAGATCGCCGACCGCATCTGCCTCGTGCGCGCGATGCACACCGAGGCGGTCAACCACTCGCCCGGCGTCACGTACTTCCTCACCGGCAGCCAGCAGCCCGGACGGCCCGCGCTCGGCGCGTGGCTCGACTACGGCCTCGGCCGGCTGTGCGACGACCTGCCGGCGTACGTCGCGCTGACCTCGTCCGACCGCGGCAAGACCTGCGGCCAGCTGTTCTACGAGCACTACTGGTCCAACGGCTTCCTGCCCGGTCGCCACCAGGGCGTGCGCTTCCGCGGCGGCGGCGACCCGGTGCCGTACCTCGGCGACCCGCCGGGCGTGACCTCGGCTTCGCGCCGTGCGCTGCTGCAGGACCTCGCCGCGCTCGATCGCGCGCGCTTCGGCGCCGACGACGCCGCGACCAACGCGCGGCGCGCGCAGTACGAGATGGCGTTCGCGATGCAGGCGAGCGTGCCGGGCTTGCTCGACTTCCGCGACGAACCGGAGCACGTGCTCGCCGCCTACGGCCCCGACGTCTGCACCCGCGGCACGTTCGCGTGGAACTGCCTGATCGCGCGCCGGCTGCTCGAGCGCGGCGTGCGCTTCGTGCAGCTGATGCACAGCGGCTGGGACCAGCACGGCAACCTCTACACGCAGCTCGCCGAACAGTGCCGCGACACCGACCAGCCGAGCGCGGCGCTGGTCAGCGACCTCGAACAGCGCGGCCTGCTCGACGACACGCTGGTGATGTGGGGCGGCGAGTTCGGCCGCACGCCGTTCGGCCAGGGCCCGAGCGAGCAGCCGAATGGCCGCGACCACTTCGGTCGCGCGTTCGCGTGGTGGCTAGCCGGCGGCGGCGTGCGCGGCGGGCAGGTGGTCGGCGCGACGGACGACTTCGGGTGGAACGTCGTCGAGGGAGGGGTGCATGTGCACGATCTGCAGGCGACCGTGCTGTGGATGTTGGGGATCGATCACGAGCGGCTGACGTTCCGGCATCAGGGGCGGGAGTTCCGGTTGACGGATGTGCACGGGAGGGTGGTGCGTGCGGTGGTGGGGTGAGAGCGGGTGCAGCAGCGCGGAAGGCAATCCAGCAACACAGAGACGAACAGGGAGAGCACCGAGCGGCACAGAGGCCAGCAGCAGCAAGAGCAGGAACAGCAGAAGCGGAAAAGGCGGAAGAGGAAGCAGAGGCGGAGGCAGCAAGAGCAGCGGCGGAGGCGGACGCAGAGGCAGAGGCGGAAGAAGCCGCCGTCGTGTTTGGCCGTGCTTCCGACAGCTCGCGCCCGACATGCCCACGCCGCCGCCTTGGCCTTCTGCTGCTGCTGCTGCTGCTTCCGTGCCTTCTGCCTCGTGGCCCGCAGCTCTTGGCTGCGTGCCGTCGCCATCCCGTCGGCTGTTGGCGGCCCTCTGTGCCCCTCCCGATCGCCTCGGATTTCCTCTGTGTTTCCTTCTGCCTTCCGCCTTCCGCCTTCTGCCCCCGTTCTCTACCCCCGGAAGATGCTCCGCGGCTCCGGCGCGATGCCGCGCAGGATCGCCGCGACGTTGCGCGCCGTGTCGACGCACAGGCTGCGGTACGTGCGCGCGGTCAGCGACGCGTTGTGCGGCGTCAGCAGCGCGCGTTCGTGCGTGACCAGCAGGTCGTCGTTCGCCGGCGGTTCCACTTCCAGCACGTCGGCCGCGAAGCCGCCGAGCTTGCCGGACGTGAGCGCGTGCCGCAGCGCTGCGCCATCGATCAGCGCGCCGCGCGCGGTGTTGACCAGGAAGGCGCCGGGCTTCATCGCGGCGAAGGCTTCGGCGCCGAGCAGGCCCTTGGTCGCCGGCGTCAGCGGCAGGTGCAGCGTCAGCGCGTCGGCGCGCCGCAGGATCTCGGCGAGCGGGGCGCTGGCGAACGGCGCTGGCACGGGCTTGTCCTTGTGCGCCAGCACCAGTACGTCCATGTCGAAGGCGCTGGCGAGCCGCGCGACGCGCTGGCCGATCGCGCCGAAGCCGAGCACGCCGAGCGTGAGGCCGCGGATCTCGTCGCCCTGGTAGCGCGCGCGTTCCTCCCAACGGCCGGCGCGCACCTGGTTGGCGCAGCGCGTGATGCCGCGCACGAGGTCGAGCAACAGCGCTAGGGTGTGCTCGGCGACGGTCAGCGCGTTGCCGCCCGGCGCGTAGACGACCGGCACGCCGCGGCGCGCGGCGGCCTGCGTGTCGACGTTGTCGAGGCCGACGCCGGCGCGCGCGACGGCCTGCACGCCGGGGCAGCGGGCCA
>JBEITC010000217.1:0-6565 GCA_040375075.1 Planctomycetota bacterium
CGGTCGGGCTCGCCGGCGCGGGGGCCGCCGGCGTCGCCGGCTGCAGCAGCGCGAACGCTGCGATCGCGGCGACGACCAGCCCCGCGGCGATCGGCGCCGCCGGCCTCACAGATGGACCTCTTGCGCGTTGGTCCACTCGGCGATGTTCGTCACCGCGTCCCACACCACCGCCTGGAAGGCGAAGTCCGCGCCGACGAGCGCGGGATTGATCGTGTTCGGCAGCGCGATGGTCCATTCGCGCACGCCGTTGGCCAGCACGCCGGTGTAGAGCGGGATCGCCGTGAACTCGGTGCCGATGAAGCTGTGGCCGATGATCGGCCCGAGGAACGTTCCGCCGTTCGGCCAGAGGTAGTGCGGCGGCTGGAAGCCGACGGCGCCGCCGACGCCGACGATCGCGTTCGGCGCGATGTTGTCGGTGACCCGCACGATCAGGCCGTCGCGGCGCGGCTGGCCGCCGATGTCCGGGAACAGGCCGTTCATGCTCAGGTTGGCGCCCGGCGCGCCGAGGCGATTGCTCAGCGGATCGACGCCGCCGAGGTGCAGGTTGGGGCTCGTGACGAACGGACCGAGCACGTACGTCCACGGCGTCGTGAACGACGGCACGGCCTGCTTGCCTGCCCACGTCGGGCTCGGCGCGCCGAGGCGATGGTTCTCGCCGACCGTGGCGCCGGTGTTCGCCGTGAGCAGGTCGGCGCGGAACAGCGAGTGGCCGTCGGTCGCCGGCCACAGCGGGTTCGCCGGCAACTGCACGCCGAAGAACGTGCGCGCCGGCGCGAGTTCGAAGGTGCTGCCGCCGCTCACGGTCAACCCGCCCTGGATGTTGAAGCCGTCGTACATGTACCAGGTGCCGCGCGCCGTGCTGGTCGACGGCGGCGAACTGAGCCCCGTGATGACCAGCCGCTCGCCGGCCGGCGACATGTCCGGTTCGCCGGTCGGCAGGGCGCGACGCACCACGATGCCGTACGTCTCGCTCGTCGACAGGCGCTCGTCGGCGAGCCAGTGGTACATGCCGAAGAAGCGCTGGAAGCCGTTGGCGTCGGCGACGCCGCGGAAGTGCTGGGTGTCGAGGACCATCAGCGCCTCGGCGGCGGCGCTCATGTCCGGACGGCCGACGAACGACGTGCAGGTCAACTGCTGCCGTTCGGGGTCCTGCGGGTAGAAGACGAACGGATTGACCTGCGCGGTGGCGGCGACGGCGAGGAGCGCGCCGGCGACGGCGGTGCGGAGCGTGGGCATGCGTGGCGGTGGGGTCGGGGGCCGCGCGCAGCGGCCCGGGTGGCGGCGACCGCCCCACGATAGCCGGCGCGCCGAGCCCCGTAACCTCCGCCGACCCCGCGCGCGGCGGGGTCGGGCAGGTTTCACCAGTGCAGCGTCAGGTCGACGGCGTTGCTCAGCGCGAAGTCCGGCTGGCCGCCGAGGTGCATGGCCTGCGTGAACAGCTGCAGGCCGTCCAGCGCGCCGACCGCCGGGATCGGCAGCTGGAAGCCGGTCGGATCCGTCACCGTGCCGAGCAGCAGCACCGGGCCGGTCGTGTCGATCAGCTGGCGGAAGCCGTTGGGCAGCAGCGTGTTGGTCGGCGCGAGCGAGCCGAACACCAACGCTGCGCTGTGGCCGGTCGTGGTCAGCGTGACATGGCCCGCCAGCGTCGTGCCGATCGTCGGCACGTTGGTGTAGTAGCTCGGCGGGTTCTCGATGACGTGCCGCTCGAACGCGCCGGCGGCGAAGCTCGCGGTGTAGAGCTGCGTCCGCCACGAGGTCAGCGTGCAGCGCATGCGCCGCGCCTGCGCCTCGGTGAAGCGGTTCATGCAGAGATCCTGCGAGTAGTCCATGTAGTTCGTCGTCGGATCCAGGCCGGCGCTGCTGCACGAGTCGCGCGAGCCGCAGCCGTAGAACGGCGAGGC
Organism: Planctomycetota bacterium; assembly: GCA_040375075.1. Lineage (GTDB taxonomy): Bacteria > Planctomycetota > UBA1135 > UBA1135 > UBA2386 > UBA2386. The sequence goes on from JBEITC010000217.1 coordinate 1,902, forward strand.
CTCCGGCGGCGTGTCGCAGATCAGGTCGCCGTTGGCGTTGCAGTTGGTGTTGGTGCAGCCGCCCTGGAACGTGTGGTACAGGCCGAGGTAGTGGCCCATCTCGTGCGTCAGCGTGCGGCCCTGGTTGTAGGGCGGGCCGTACGGCGCGTTGCGGCCGACGGTGCTCCACAGCACGACGATGCGGTCCGACTTGTTGCCGACGAGGTTGCCCTGCGCCGGGAAGCCGGAGACGTAGCCGAGGTTGCCGCCGGCGCTGTTCGTGTAGACGTTGCAGTAGAACCGCGTGTCCTTGGCCAGCGTGTTGAAGTAGGTGCCCTTGTCGGCGAACCACGAGTTGCTCGCGGTGTAGTCGTAGCCGGCGAGCACGAACTGGATGCGCGTGTCGACGCTGCCGGCGCCGTTGGTGCCGCTGATCGCGCGGAAGTCCTCGTTGAGGATGTCGATCTGGCTCTGCAGCTGCGTCACCGGGATGTTGCCGGTGCCGTCCGACTTGCGGATGACGTGGAACCAGACCGGGATGGTCAGCAGCTGGCCGCCGGTCGGGCTGTACATCGCCGCCGGGTTGTTCGACGAGTAGGCGCAGTCGGCCTGGATGTCGGGCTCGAGGAAGTTCGGGTCCTTGCCCGGCGCGTTGCAGCGGATCGGCGGGTTGCCCTGGCCCGGATTGCCTTGCGGCGAGTTGCCCTGGCCGAGGAGCTGGGCCGACGCGAACGAGAGCGTCAGCGTGATGCCGACGAACGAGAGTCGAAGAGATTGCATGGGATCTCCGCGTAGAGGGGGCGGCACGTTCGCGGCGGAGACGATCGCCGCGATCGTCGGGCAGGATCCCACCGCAGGGACATCCTGGCAATGGGATGGCGGTGGTTGGCGGCGGGCCTTGGCGCCGGAGCCGCGGCGTCATGGCGGCTTGGCTAGCATCCCCGGCCGCGATGGAACCAAGCGAGGAACCCGTGCAAGCGAGTCGTGTGCCGTCGTCCCGACCCTCCGCGGCAGGGCATGAGTCCGTCGGCGCTCCGGGCGGCGCCCTCGGCGGCGACGCGCTGTTCGCGCAGCTCGCCGCGTTCGTGTTCGACGAACCCGGCGATCGCCTCGCGTTCACGGCGCGGTTGGCGCACGAGAACGGCTGGACCCGCGCGCACGCGCGATGCGTCGTCGACGAGTACCGCCGCTTCGTCTGGTTGGCGATGCGCGCCGGCCATCCCGTCACGCCGTCGCCGGCAGTCGACGAGGCCTGGCACCTGCACCTCTGCTACACGCGGTCGTATTGGGACCGCCTCTGCGGGCAGGTGCTCGGCCGTCCGCTGCACCACGAGCCGACGCGCGGCGGCGCGCCGGAAGACGGCAAGTTCGCCGATTGGTACGCGCGCACGCTGGCGAGCTACCGGGCGCGCTTTGGCGAACCGCCGGCGGACATCTGGCCGGCGCCGGGCGAGCGCTTCCGCGGCGGCATCCCGCGCAAGGTCGACGCGGCGCGTCATTGGGTGATCGAGCGGGCGCGGGTCCGGCGCGCTGCGGTCGTCGCCGCCCTGGCCACGGTCGCGCTCGCGCTCGGCGGCTGCGCGGGCCAGACCGACGAAGCCGCGTTGCTCACCGGGCTCGGCCTCATGGTCGGCGTGGGGGTGCTCGTCGCACTCATCGTGCGCAGCCTCGGACGCTCGCGCCAAGACGGCTGCGGCAGCGGCTGTGGTGGCGGCGGCGGGTGCGGCCAAGCCTCGGGTTGCGGCAGTGGCCGGCACGACGGCGCGTCGGACGGTGATGGTGGCGGCGGCGATGGCGGTGACGGCGGCGGCGGTGGCTGCGGCGGCGACTGATCCCGCCGCGGAGCCTTGCTTCGCGGCCGTCGGTGCCGAACATCGCGCCCCATGCTGACGATCGGCGCCAAGGCTCCCGCGTTCTCCCTCCCCGACCAGGCCGGCAAGCAGGTCTCGCTCAAGGACCTGAGCGGCCGCTGGGTCGTCCTCTACTTCTATCCCAAGGACGACACGCCCGGCTGCACGGTCGAGGCGTGCGAGTTCACCGCCGCGCTGCCGGCGTTCCGCGGCATGGACGCAGTCGTCTACGGCTGCAGCGCCGACGGCGCGACCGCGCACCAGAAGTTCATCGCCAAGCACAAGCTCGGCATCGGCCTGCTGACCGACGCGGACAAGAAGGTGATGAAGGCGTACGGCGGCTACGGCAAGAAGCTCATGTACGGCAAGGAAGTCGAGGGCGTGATCCGCTCGACGGTCCTGATCGCGCCGGACGGCGCGATCGCGCAGCACTGGCCGAAGGTGAAGGCCGAGGGCCACGCCGAGGCGGTGCGCGCGGCGCTGGCGGCGCTGCAGGGCGGCGCGGCGGCGGCGCCGGCGAAGAAGCCGGCGAAGGCGGCCGCCAAGAAGCCGGCCACGAAGAAGCCTGCCGCGAAGAAGCCGGCGGCGAAGAAGCCCGCTGCCAAGGTGGCGGCGAAGAAGCCCGCTGCGAAGAAGGCGAAGTGACGCGGCGGCCGTCGTCGGCCGTCACGCCAACGCGTGCAGGCTGACGACGGCGGTGTAGGCGGCGTGCGCGACGATGCACGCCGGCAGCCAGTTGGTGCGCTGCCGCAGGATCGCGGCCGCGAGGCCGAGCGCGAACACCGGCAGCCAGCTGACGACCGGGTGCAGGACGGCGAACAGCGCCGAACTCCACACGGCGGCGACGAGCGGCGTCGTCGAGCGGTCGAGCGCGCGCAGCAGGATGCCGCGGAACAGCGGTTCCTCGACCAGTGGTGCGGCCACGATGGCGAGCCACGCGAACGCGACGAGCTGCGCGCGGGACGCCTCGGTCTCCGCCGGCGCCAGCCCGAGTTCGGTGGCGAACGGGAGCCACGCGATCGCGCCCGCGCCGAGTGCGGCGCCGACCAGCAATCCGACCAACAGGCTGCGGCCCTTCGCCGAAGCCGCGTGTGCGTCGAAGCCGAACACCTCGCGCAACGCCACGCCGCGCATGGCCAACGCGACCGACCAGACGAGCAGCGTCAGGCCGCCGGCGATGGCGAATCCGAGCGGCATTGCGAGTTCCTCCGCGTCGGCGGCGAGGCAGGCCAGCGTCGTGACCGACTGCAGCACCAGGAACGTCGTCACCGCCGCGCCGGCGTCGTAGGCGCCAAAGCGCGCCGTCGGCATCGCGTCCGCGTCGAAGAGCCACGCGAGGCGGTCGCCGGCCCGCTGCCACAGCGACCATGCGAGCGTGGTGAACACCAGCATCGCCGCCAGCCGCTGCGGGACCTCGTCGGAGGCGAGGCCTGCGACGTACGTGCCGGCCAGGAAGAGGAACAGGTACATGTGCCGCGGACGCGGCATGCGCGGGATGGTGTCGGCCGTCGGGTCGACCGACAGCACGCCGATGCCGGCCGCGAGCCACGCGGCGCCGTGCGCGCCGACGCCGAGGCACACGAGGTCGAAGACGAAGCTGCCGTCGATCGGTCGGCCCTTGCCCAGCGCGAGGCCGAGGAACACGGCGCACGCGAGCGCGGCGCCGACGCCGCTCCAGAGTCGCACCTTGCGGGTCAGCATGGCCGCAAGGCTGGCCGGCTGCGCGAGCGTGAGCCAAAGCGCCTTGCCCTCGCTCGACAGCACGAGGAAGCACCCGGTCGAGGTCGCCGTCACCGACAGGAAGTAGCACATCACCACCGACAGGCCGTCGCCGCCGCGATGCGCCGGCATCACCGCCATCTGCACGACGACGACGAAGACCGGCACGCACAGCGTCTGGATCAGGAAGCTGCGGTCGCGGGCGAGCAGCAGCAACTCCTTGCGGAGGACGCCGAGCGGCGCGAAGCCGCCGGCCGTCGCTCCCGCGGCCTGCGCGCGGCGGGGCGCCCGTTCGCCGCCGCGGTCGAGGCCACCGCGCAGCAGTCGGGCGCTGGCGATCGTCGCGACGACGGGCACGGCGAGCAGTGCCGACGCGCCGATCGTCGCCAGTCCGCTGTCGCCGCGCGCGACCGCGAGCGGCCACGAGGTCGGCGACATCCGCACGATCCCGGCCAGCGACTCGGCGGCCGCGAGGAACCACGCGGGCGTCTCTTCGCCGAGCGCCACGAGCATCACGAGGAGCAGCCCGCCGACCGAAACGAGCGTGCCGATGCCCTGCACGGTGCGGATCTGCTGCACCGGCAACCGCAGGCGCAGCCATGTCTCCATCGAGAACCGGACGCCGCCGATCGCGGCGCACACCAGCGCGGTGGCGGCCAGCGCGAGCAGCCACGCGGGGCCGTCCCAGTCGAGCGCCCGCACGAACTGCCACGTCGCCGGGAAGGCCAGGAACCACGGGAACGCCTGCACCAGCGCGCCCTCGGCGACCTTCGCCAGCACGATCGCGCGCGTCGGCGCCGGGAAGCTGAACAGCCACGGAAAGCTCCAGGCCGCGCGGCCGAGCTCGAGGTTCGCAGCGCCGATGGAGCCGGCGACGAGCGCGACGGCAATCAGCGCGAGCAACAGGCCGGCGGCGGCGGCGAGCCGGTCCTTGTCCCGGTCGCTCGCGTCGGGATCGGCCTCGACCAGCAGCGCGAGCTCGAAGTCGCCGCGGGATCGCGCGCGGGCCCGGTCGCGAGCTCGCGCGCGCAGGACCGCCGCGTTGTGGTCTTCGGGCTGCGTCGCCTCGCTCGGCGTCGTCGCGGCGCCCCGCGGCGGCGCCGCCCAGCCCGCCCC
>JBEITC010000555.1:0-2376 GCA_040375075.1 Planctomycetota bacterium
CCCGGCCCCCCGGCGGCGCCGGCCGGCGCGCACCGCCCCGTCCGGCCCGCGGGCGCCGCCTGGGGGCCCCCGGGGGCGCCCCCCGCGGCCGTTTCGGCGCGCTTGCTTGCGCGGTCGGCGGAGCCCGCGATCATCCGGCGATGCTTCGCCGACCGCTCGCCGCGTTCGCCCTCGCCTTCGCCGCCGTCGTCGCCGCCGCGCCGCTGCGCGCACAGGACGAGGGTCAGGGCTTCGAGGAATGCACCGTCGGCGTCGCCGCCGGCACGGCGACCGCTGACGGCCGGCCGCTGCTATGGAAGAACCGCGACGCGCAGAAGAAGGACAACGTCGTGCTCGCGTTCGACGACGGCAGAGCGCCGTACCTTGGCCTGTGCGACGCCGGCAACCGCGATGTCGTCTGGGGCGGCGCCAATGCCGCGGGCTTTGGCATCATCAACTCGGTCTCGCGCGACCTGCCGGGTGGATCGACCAAGGGCCCGGGCAACGGCGGCTTCATGAAGCGCGCGCTCATGGAGTGCGTCACCGTCGACGACTTCGAGCAGTTGCTGAAGGCGACCAACGACAACGGCCGGCGCACCAAGGCCAACTTCGGCGTCATCGACGCGAAGGGCGGTGCCGCGTTCTTCGAGGGCGCGCACACGACGTACACGCGCTTCGACGCGAAGGACGCCAAGGATGGCCTCGTGCTGCGCACCAACCACGCGACGACCGCCGACGGCGACCGCGGCAAGGAGCGGCTGGCGCGCGAGGTCGCGCTGTGCAAGCAGCCGCCGAAGGGCGGGCTGACGCCGGCGTTCGTGCTCGGCGAGCTGCTGCGCGACCTGCAGCCGCCGCCGTCGGCGAAGAAGGGCGAGCACGGCCGCCAGGACGTGCGCGAGACGATCCATCGGCAGACCACGGTCGCAGCGCTCGTGCTGCACGGCGTCAAGCCGGGCGAGGACGGCGCGTGGACGACGATGTGGACGGCGCTGGGCCAGCCGCTGTTCGCGCCGGCGGTGCCGCTGTGGCCGGCGGCGCGCGGCGTGCCGAAGCTGGTCGAAGGCGCGCCGAAGAGCGAGCTGTGCAGCGCGGCGCGGGCGCTGGCGGACGCGTTCTACGCCGCCGAAGTCGGCGCGGATGGCGCGGATGCGGGCGGCGCGGGTGGTGCGGGTGGCGAGGGCGAAGGCGGCGAGGCCGAGGTCGCCGGCGCGATCCGCTGGTTGCGCACGGAGGGCCTGCAGCCGGTGCGCGAAGGCGTGATGGCAGAGGAGAAGGCGGCGATGCAGCGCTGGAGCGAGGCGATGGCGATGTGGCAGCGCGGCGGCGAGAAGCCGGATGCCGCGGAGCTGCGGCGGCATCAGGAGCTGGCGGCGGAGCGGGCGCTGGCGGCGCTGCGGCGGGTGCGGAAGGCGGCGGGGGTGGTGGAGGTGGGGGCGGGCGCGGGGAGGTAGAAGGTGGTGGTGGGGCGTGCGGTTGGGTGCACGCAAATGGAGCGGTGTGCAGGCGGCAAGTAGCCTGCGCCGTCATGAGGAATGAAGTCGCCATGCGTCGTGGGCGCGCCGGTTTGTTGGGTGTGTTCGCCGTTGCCGCCTGTTCGCGCAGCGTGCAGCCCGATCCCGCGCTGCACATGGTGGCGATCTCGCCGGGCACGTTCGTGATGGGCGCCAACGACGGCGCCGACGACGAGAAGCCGGCGCATCCGGTGACGCTCACCAAGCCGTTCTGGATCGGCAGGTACGAGGTGACGCAGGCGCAGTACCAGGCGGTGACCGCGAAGAACAAGAGTCACGTCCAGGGCGACAAGGCGCCGGACGCGCCGCAGCGGCCGGTCGAGACGGTCTCGTGGGACGACGCGATGGCGCTCTGCAAGTGGCTGACGGCCAACGAGCAGGCGGCTGGCCGCGTCCCGGAGGGCTACCAGTACCGGCTGCCGACCGAGGCCGAGTGGGAGTACTGCTGCCGCGCTGGCACGACGACGCCGTGGCACACGGGTGCGAGCCTGGAGCCGGGCCAAGCGAACTTCGGCGGGGTGAGAAAGAACGAGGCGTTGCCACACGGCCAAACCGCGCCGGTCGGCAGCTACCCGGCGAATGCGTGGGGCCTGCACGACATGCACGGCAACGTGTGGGAGTGGTGCCTCGATTCGTACGGGCCGTACGTGCCGGCGTCGGTAGATCCGTTCGTGACCGGCGGCGCGAGCCGCGTGATCCGCGGCGGCAGTTGGAGCAGCGGCGGCTCGGCGTCCAACTGCCGCTCGGCCTTCCGCTACGACAACACGCCCGGCAGCGCGGACAACAGCCTCGGGTTCCGGGTGGTGCTCGCCCCAGTTCTCGTCCCGTGAGGGCTCGCGGAGCGAGCCCAGCCGCGCGCGCTCGCGCTGGCCCGCAGGCGCGGGGC
>JBEITC010000275.1:0-5464 GCA_040375075.1 Planctomycetota bacterium
CAGGCGGAAGCCGAAGCGGTCCTTGCCGCGCGCGAAGTGGACGAGCAGGGCGTCGCGCTCCTTCTTGCTGCGCAGGCGGGGGAGGTGCTGGCGCAGCTTCACGGTGACGAGCGCGGGGTGGTAGGCGGCGTGCGACGCGCGCGTCGAGCGGGACATCATCGCGGCAGCGCCGTTGGGCTTGCGGCCAGCGCCTTCGCGTGCGCCGCCGCGCTGGCGGAAGGGGAGCGCGGCCTGCACGGGGCCGCGCTTGGTCGGAGGCTTGCGCGGCTTCGTCTGCTTTGCCTGCCTGCTCGAACTGCTCGTCGCCATCGTGCGCCTTCGCTCCACTTTTGAATTCGCACTAATACATCACCGAAGGCCGCGACACAAGCGCTCGTTCGGGAAAGGTTCGCGCTGCCAGTGCGAGTCTGAGCCGACCCGCACCGCACCGCCCCAGGCTGCACCGCACCACCCCCGCCTTCACCACACCGCCCCATGCCCTCACCGCCACGACGGCTTCGGTCGGCGTCGCTCCTTCGCCCGCGGCGTGTCGAACCACGTCCACACCGCCCCGTCTCGATTGCGCCGTTGCCGCGGCTGCGGCGCTCTCCCGCCCCAGGCCTTCCACGCCGTGGCCGCCGCGGTTGGCGTTGCCGATGCGCTGGGCATGTCTCGAGCCGCGTCCACACCACACCACACCGCCCCGTCGCGTTTGCGTCATCGCCGCGACTGCGCGTCACGCCCTTCCTCCGCCCTTCCTCCGCCCTTCCTCCCTCCCTCCCTCCTCCCTCCCTCACCCCACCCCCAGCCGCCGCGCCTTCTCCGCCCGCCCCGGGTTCTTCTCGACCCCGATCGCGTCCAGTCCGGCTTCGTTCGCCACCGCCAGCGCGGTCCCGACTCCGCAGAACGGGTCGACGAGGCACGATGGCTGCGCGCGTTCCTTCAGCCAGCCGACTGCGAAGCGCGCTGCCGACAAGCCCATGGCGCGCGCCCACGTCATCGCGCCGAGCTCCGGTAGCACGTCGGGCGTCGCGGCCTCCACGGGGTCCCGCAACTCGCGCGCGAAGCACAGCAGGTGCGCGTAGCCGACGCGGCCGAACGTCGCCTGGCCGGCCGGCGCGCGGCAGACGACCTTGTGCCAGACGAGCGGCACGCCGACTGCGCGTGCGGCCAGTTGCACGAGGAAGGCCTTGTCGGTCCAGCGGCCGTCGTGCTTGACGTCGGTCTGGTAGAAGACCGCCGCGCCATCGTCGGGCGTGGCGCGCAGCACGGCGGTCGCCGCGGCGACGAACCAGTCTTCCCAGCCAGCGCGGGCGCCGCGCGCCAGTTCGACGACGTCGGGCAGCGACGTGAACACCGCGGCGAGCGGCGGCAGCGGATGCTGCGCCAACCACGCCAATGCCTCGGCTTCGTGCACCGTGCGTTGCGGCGGGGGCGGGGCGGCGGACTCGCTCATCGGCCACAGCCTAGCGAGCGACCGCTGGCCGGCGCGCGGCGGAAGCGCCGGTGCCATCGGCCCTGCGGGGTGCCCGCCGCGCCCGCTCCGGCCCGGTCCGTGCGCCGGCCGATAGCCCGGTGTCGCCACGAGCACGCAGATGACCAAGCCACACGAACACGACGCCCGCGTCCGCGCCTGGAACGCCATGCATGCGCTGGAAGGCCAAGCGCAGGACGTCGAGGCCGTTCTCGCCGAGCTCAAGCGGCTCTGCCTGCACGGCGGCGACAGCGCCGCGATCGCCGGCGCGGCTTCCGACCTGCGCGCCATGGTCCGTCGCCTGCGCGAAGACGTCGCCGAGGGCGAGGTCGCGCTCGATGCGGTGACCGAAGGCGCAGCGCCTCCCGAGCGCCGGGCCGGCGCGCGCGCCGACGGCGGCGTGCTGCGCGGCACGACGGACGTCATCTCGGCCGCCGACCTGTTCGGCTTCCTGTCGTCGCTGCAGAAGACCGGCACGCTGACGCTGCAGGCCCCCGAGGCGATGTTCGTGTTCGAGCTGCAGGACGGCGTCGTCGTCCACGCCGCGACCAACCTCGCCGATCCGGAGCTTCGCCTGGGCACGATCCTGGTCGAGCAGGGCCTGCTGACCGAAGCGGAACTGCACGACCGCGTGCAGGAGAGTTCGGCGGCGCACGCGCTGCTCGGCGGCCACCTCGTCGACCAGCAGGCGGTCGCGGTCGACGACCTGCGCGGCGCGATCGAGGAGCAGGTGCACCGCATCTTCGACGCCTCGCTCGCCGCGCCGGGCGCCCGGTTCGCCTTCACCGAGGGCAGCCTGAGCCACATCGCGCAGCGCGCCAGCCTCAACACCACGCACCTGCTGCTGGATGCCGCGCGCCTCGACGACGAGCGGCGGCGCGCGGCCGGCGGCGCGCTCGACCGCGTGCTCCCCGGCTGAGCCCGGCGGGCGCGACCTTTCTGCTGGGCATCGGCGGCAGGCAGGGATACGAAGGGGCCACTGGCGCCCCGCATGTCCCGCAAGGTCCACCCGCTCCGACTGATCGCTCTCGGCGTCGTCGCCGCCGTCCTGCCCGCGCCGGCGCCGACGACGCAGGCTCCCAAGCCCGCCGTACCGCCGCCGATCCCGGTCGACCTCGAGGCCGACGCCGCCGGCGCGCCGGTGCAGAGCCTGACCATCGAGGAGGCCATGCGGCTTGGTCGCACCGGCAACGTCGCGCTGAAGGCCGCGGCGCTGCTGCCGCAGCAGGCGCGCATGGACCTGCTGTTCAACGAGGCGGCGTTCGTGCCGGAGCTGTTCGGCGGCGGCGGCATCGACCAGGGCCAGCGGCCCGGTTTCCGCAGCGCGCAGCTCGGCGGCTTCCAGGTGCAGCCGGTGTCGACGCAGACCCTCGACGCGCAGCTCGGCTGGCGCCAGCGGCTGGTCACCGGCGGCCTGTTCGAGCTCGCCTTCCAGCCGACGCGCACCGACTTCTACTCGTCGGACTTCACGCAGTACCAGTCGGTCTACACGGCGTCGTACCGGCAGCCGCTGCTGCGCGGCGCCTGGACCGACTACGCCACGGCGCCGATCAGCGCCGCGCGCCACCAGGCCAACCAGGCCGAGCAGCAGTACGAACGCAGCGTGCAGGACACGCTGCTGCAGATCGTGCGCGCGTACTGGGAGCTGGTGTTCGCGCGCGAGAACTGGCGCGTGCAGCAGACCGCGCTCGCGGTCGCGGTCGAGCAGCTGCGCATCACCGACGAGCGCATCCGCGTGCAGGCCCTGGCGCCGCGCGACCGTGTCGCCGACGAAGCCGAGGTGGCGCGCCGCCGCGAGCAGCTGATCACCGCCGAGAACGCCATCCGCGCGCAGGAAGACGCGCTGCGGCAGCTGCTGTACGAGGGCGCCGACGCCGCGATGTGGCAGTCGAACCTGCGGCCGACGTCGCCGATGGTCGTCGAGCCGGCGGTCGACGGCCTCGAGTACGAGGAGCTGGTGCAGGTCGCGCTGCAGAACCGTCCGGACGTCAAGGCCGTGCGCAGCGCCGTGGCCGCCGCCGAGGTCGTGCGCCTGCAGGCCGACCGCGACACGCTGCCCGGACTCGATCTCGTCGGCGGCTATTCGAGCGACGGCGTCGCCGACGACTTCCGCGGCGCGTACTACGACGCGACCGACCAGCAGTTCCCCGACTGGTCGCTGCGCCTCGAGTTCTCGGTGCCGTTCGGCAACCAGGCGGCGCGTTCGCGCGCGCTGCGCGCCAAGCTCGAGGTCGAGCGGCAGCAGCGGCTGCTGCACGCGACCACGCTCGACGTCACGCGCCAGGTCCGCGAGGCCGTGCGCAACCTGCAGACGTTGGCGCAGAGCATCCGCGCCAGCGGCGAGTCGGTCCGGCTCGCGACGGTCAACCTCGACACCGAGCGCGTCAAGCTGCAGGTCGGCTCGTCGACGGCGTTCGAGGTGCAGCGCCGCAACCAGGACCTGCTCGAGGCGAGCACGCGCCTGCTGCGCAACCAGCTCGACTTCCGCGCCGCCGAGAGCGCGCTGCTGCACGCGCAGGGACTGCTGCAGGCCACCGGCGAGTAGCGGCCGCGTCGACCGGTTCGCGACCTGTGTCATCCGCGGCGGCGCGCTTGCCGGCGCGACCTGCGATCGCCACGCTGATGGCCTCGACGGGGAAGCCTTCGCCATCGCGCGGCGCCGTCGCCAACCCGCATGGCCACGATGCACCCGAGCGCGCCGGACGCGCGCAGTTCCGCGGTCGAGCGACGCGTCTACGCGGCGCTGCAGCAGGCCTTGCCCGCCGACTGGACGGTCCTGCACGGCCGCCGCGTCGTGTTGCCGGCCGAACCGCAGCGTCACGACCGGGTCGGTCGCCGACGCCCGATCGAAGGCGAAGCCGACTTCGCGATCCTCGCGCCCGGCCGCGGGCTGCTCGTGCTCGAGGTCAAGGGCGGCCAGGCGATCGGTCGTGACGGCGAGGGCTGGTTCTCGCGCGACCTGACTGGCCAGCGGCATCCGATCCGCGATCCCGGCGCCCAGGCGCAGAAGGTGCTGCACGCGCTGAAGGACTTCCTGCGCGCGCGCCGTGGCTTCCCGCTGCATCCCGACGCTGCCCGCTTCGGCTTCGGCGTCGCGCTGCCCGACGCGGTCGTCGCCGGCGACGTCGGCCCCGAACTGCCGCGCGCGTTCGTGCTCGACGCCGACGACCTCGGCGATCTCCGTCGCGCCGTCGAGCGTTTGTTCGACGCCAACGGCATCGCTGCCGCCGGACTCGACGCGCGCTTCTCGGCGTTCGTCGTCGACGCGTTGGCCGGGCCCTTCCACCTCGTGCGTCCGCTCGCCGCGCGCCTCGCCGAACAGGAAGAGCGCCTCGTCGCGCTGACCGACGAGCAGGTGCGCGCCTTCGAACTGCTCGCCGACCACGCGCGCGTCGCCGTGCGCGGCGTCGCCGGCTCGGGCAAGACGCTCGTCGCCATGGCCGCGGCCGCGCGACTGGCCGCCAGCGGCCAGCGCACGCTGTTCCTGTGCTTCAACGCGCCGCTGCGCGCGCACCTCGCCGGCCATGCCCGCGGCTTTCCGGTGCGCACCTTCCATGCGCACTGCCTCGAGCTCGCCGAGCGCGCCGGCCTGCGCGCGCGCATCCCCGCGCAGCCCGACCAGGCGTTCTACGAACACGAGGCGCCGCGGCTGCTGGCCGAAGCGCTGCAGCGCCTGCCGGACGAGCGTTGGGACGCCGTCGTCGTGGACGAGGCGCAGGACTTCCGGGCGTCGTGGTGGGAGCCGACCCGCGCGCTGCTGCGCGATCCGGCGGCGGGCACGTTCATCTGCTTCCTCGACCCGGCGCAGGACGTCTACGGCGGCGCGCCGTCGGCGGCGGACGGCTTCGTGCAGGCGCGGCTCGACTACAACTGCCGCAACACGGCGCGCATCGCCGCATGGGCGGGTCGCTACGCCGCCGCGCCCGCCAAGCTGGTGCCGGGCACGCCCGATGGCGACGCCGTCGTCGAGCGCTCGGTCGCCGAGGGCGACGAAGCGGCGATGGTCGCCGC
>JBEITC010000559.1:0-2348 GCA_040375075.1 Planctomycetota bacterium
GCGACCGCGGGCGCGGCGGCGACGAGCCGCTCCCACAGGCCCCGCAGCGCCGCCGGCAGGCGACGTGCGGGCGGCAGGCCGGCACCGCGCCGGTCGGCCCACGTCGTGATCGCGCCGTGGCGCCAGACGTCGACCGCAGGATGGATGCCGTCGAGCAGACTGCCTTCGTGCAACTGCCACTGCAGCGCAGCACCGCGCGGCAACTCGAACAGATGGCGCAGGCGCAGGCTGCGGTAGTCGAAGCGCCGCTGGCGCGCGAGCACGTCGCCGCCGGCGTCGCGGTCCAGGTCCTCGGCGACCACCGCGTCGAGGTCGGCGGCGAGGATGCGGCCCTTGCGCAAGCTCGCCGCGAACGCGGCTTCGGATTGGTACGGCTCGGCGCCGAACAGCTGCGCGGCCGCGACGACGGCGTGGTCGAACGGCAGGTGCTCGAACGCGTGCAGCGTGTTGTGGTGCACGAACGTGTGCAACGGCGCCTGCTCGGGCACGAAGTGGCCGACGTGCGCGAGGATCCCGGCGACGTCGGTCGGCTCGGCGCCGTGGTCGGCGTGCCCGTTCGCGTCGCTCACGCCAGCCTCCGACGCGTCGCGTGCGGGTGGTTGGACATGCGGTGCAGGCCTTCCATCCCGGCGAGCTCGATCGTCGCGTGCGGCAGTTCGGCCCCCATCGCGTCGACGCGCGACAGGAACGTGTGGTCGATCATCGTCACGTCGCCGCAGTCGACGACGATGCGGCGAACGTCGGCTGGCGCCGCCAGCAACGCCTTGCGGACCGCGAGCAGGCTGGTGAACGCCGCCGCGCCGTGCAGCACGATGCGCAGCTCGTCGCCCGCGCGGACGCACTCCACCTGCGTGCCGAACAGCTGCTTCCAGCCAGCGCCGTGGCCGAAGTGCAGCAGCAGCTTGACGCCGAGACCGACGCCGACGCCGACCAGCAGGTCGGTGGCGAGCGTCACCAGCAGCGTCACCGTGAACAGGATCAGCTGGTCGAGGCCGATGTGCATCGAGTGCACGAAGTGCGCCGGCGAGGCCAGCCGCGTGCCGGTGAACACCAGCATCGCGGCGAGCGCCGCGAGCGGGATCGACTGCAGCAGGTCCGGCGCCAGCGCGACGAAGGCGAGCAGGAACAGGCCGTGTAGGAAGTTCGACTTCGACGTCTGCGCGCCGGCGTCGATGTTCGACTTGCTGCGGACGATCTCGCTGATCATCGGCAGGCCGCCGATCCCCGCCGCGACCAGGTTGCCGACGCCGAGCGCGAACAGGTCGCGGTTCAGGTCGCTGGCGCGCTTCTTCGGGTCGAGGCCGTCGACGGCGAGGCAGCTGAGCGTCGACTCGATCGTGCCGACGAGCGCGAACATGACGATGTACTTGATCGACGCGCCCGACAGGATCTGCGAGAAGTCGGGCAGCGCGATCACCTCGATCAGCGAGCCCGGCAGACGCACCAGGAACTGCGGGCCGACCTCGAACTTCTCGCGCCAGAACTCGTAGGCGTGCGCGTGCGGCAGGTCGAACCACAGGCCGAGCGGGACCGCGAGCGCCAGCACGACGAGCGGCGCCGGGATCGCCTTGGCGACCCGCGAGCGCAGGAAGCCCCAGCCGAACAGCACGGCGAGCGACAGCACGCCGATGGTGGCGATCTCGGGATTGGCGTGGACGACGCTGTGCGGGATCTCGGCGACGAGGCCGAGCGGCGTGGTCGCCGTCGGCGTGACGCCGAGCGCCGTGTGCGTCTGCTTGCTGACGATGATGACGCCGATCGCCGCGAGCATGCCGTGCACGACCGACGGCGAGATGGCGATGCCGACCGTCGCCAGCCGCAGCAGGGCGAAGACGATCTGGATGGCCGCGGCCACCACGCCGACGGCGCACGCGCGGTGGTAGCCGGCGAGCATGTCGCCCTGGCCGAGTTCGGTCACCGCGCCGATGGCGATGACGATGAGGCCGGCGGCCGGTCCCTTGATGGTCAGCGGCGCGCTGCCGAGCGGCGACACGATCAGGCCGCCTACCATCGCGGTCATCACGCCAGCGACCGGTGGGAAGCCGCTCGCCATGGCGATGCCAAGGCACAGCGGCAGCGCGATCAGGAAGACCAGGAAGCCGGACTTGAGGTCGGCGGCGAGGGACGCACGCGTGGACAGCGGCGCGCCGGGGCAGGCGTCGGACATGGCAGGACCAGCAGGCAGGGGATCGGCAGCAGCGGACGGAACGTGGCGGCAGGCGCACCGCGTCCGTCCAGCGCCGTCACGGCGCTGCGCGGACTGCGGGCGCGGCGCCGGGTCGGCGCCAACAGCCCAAAAGGGCGACCCTTGGGGTCAGCTCGCTGCCGCCGGCGGCCCGCGCGCGCAC
>JBEITC010000009.1:0-26277 GCA_040375075.1 Planctomycetota bacterium
CCTCGACGAGGTCGAGATCGACGCCGGCTGCGCACGCGCGGCGGAGTTGCGACCATTCGCGCCCGTGCTGCCGCTGGCCGAACGCGAGCAGGCACTGGCGGCGCTGCGCGCGCGCTTGCTGCCGCGACGATCGCCGGGGCTCGCTGCGGCCGCAGCGGCGGCGTGGCCGGCGCGCCGCACGGCGATCCGCGATCACGTCGCCGACTGCCTGGGGCTCGCCCCGCGGCCGCCCGCGGACGAGCTCGACGTGCGCGTGCACGGCGAACTGCAACGCGACGGGGTGCGCGTGCAGCGGCTCAGCTGGACGGGCTTTCCCGGGCAGCGCGCGACCGGCTGGCTGTGGCAACCGGCGTCGACGCCGGCAGGTCCGGCGCGACGACCGGCCGTGCTGTGCCCCCACGGCCACTGGCTGCACGGCGCGCGCGATCCCGTCGTGCAGGCGCGGTGCGCCGCGTTCGCGGCGTTCGGATGGTCGGCGCTGGCTGTCGATTCGGTTCACGTCGAGGACGTCGCGAGCGGCGTGTCCTCGCTCGGCGCGATGGTCTGGCACGATCTGCAGGGTCTGCGCGTGCTCGCGTCGCGCGACGACGTCGACGCGTCGGCGATCGGCGTGACCGGCGCGTCGGGCGGCGGCCAACAGACCTGCTACCTGATGGCGCTCAGTGACGAGCTCGCCGCCGCCGCGCCGATGGTGATGGCATGCTACTTCGACGCCATCGTCGACGACCGCAGCGCGCATTGCGGCTGCAACCATCCGCCGCGCATCGCCGCCAGCGTCGACGTGCCGGAGCTGTGCGCGGTGTTCGCGCCGAAGCCGGCGATGTTCGGCAGCGTCACGGGCGACTGGACGCGCGACTTCCCCCGCCAGGGGCTGCCGGAGCTGACCGCGCATTGGGCATGACTTGGCGGGCAGGCGCCGCGCTCGCGGTTCGCTGACGAACCGCACAACTACGACCAGCCGATGCGCGAGGAGGTCTACGGCTTCCTGCATGACACGCTGCTCGGGCCGCGGGCCGATGGCCGACCCCGGACGCGCGTCGCCGAGCCGCGGTTTGCGCCCTTCCCGCCGCAAGCGCTGCAGCAGTTGGCGGCGAAGGGACCCGAGGGACCGCCGGCGCGCGCTGCGTTGGTGGCCGAGCGGCTGGCGCGCCAACCCAAGGTCACAGCCATGGCAGGACTGGCGCCGGGCCTCGACCTCGCGGTGGCGCGGCGCGACATCGCTTGGCGCGATGCCCCAGGCTCGGAGTGGCGGCGCGGCACGGTGACAGGCAACGACGGCGTGCCGGTGCCGTTCCGCGCCAACAGCGACGGCAACGGCCGCATGGATGCATGGACCATCGTGGTCGATCCGCGCGGCGCCGCCGCGGCCGCAGTCGAGCCTGCGCCTGGTCGCGGGCCGCGCGCCTTCGTCGACCCGCGGCCGTATGGCGAGTGGTCGCCATTCCGCCACGCATGGCAGCGCAATGGCCTGCTGCTCGGCCGCGGCGAGGGCTACCAAGCGGCCGTCGACGTGGCCCTGGTCGCCGCCAGCCTGCCCGGCGACCAACCGGTGCTCGTCGAAGGCCGCGGCGAGGCCGGCGTCGTCGCCGTGCTGGCCGCGCACCTGTGCCCGCGGATCGGCGGCGTGCGCGCGCCGGACCTGGGGCCAAGCTACGCCAGCGACGGCAACCGCCTGCCGCTGTGCCCCGAACTGCTGCGCTGGCGGGACCTGCCGGAACTGGTCGCCGCGCTGCCGCCAGGTTGCTGGCTGGGTCCGCCCACGACTCCAACGAGCAGTCGCTGATCGTCGGCGACGCCACCGCTGCAAACGGACGGTTTCGGCGCGCATGCGCCTCTGGCCGACGAACGCCGGGCGCGTACCGTGTGCAGTAGCCATGTCCGAGGCGCCGCCCTTCGTCCACCTGCACGTGCGCTCGCACTACAGCCTGCTCGCGGCGCCGAGCGAGGTCGGCGGCCTCGTCGAAGCGGCGGCCGCGGACGGTCAGACGGCCATCGCGCTGACCGACAACGGCAACCTGTTCGGCGCGGTGGAGTTCTTCAAGGCCTGCAAGGACAAGAAGGTCAAGCCGATCATCGGCCAGACGACCTACGTCGCCGGCAAGACGCGCGCCGAGTCCGCCGGAGCCGACAATCCGACGTTCGACCTCACGCTGCTGGCGACGAACAACCAGGGCCTCGACAACCTGAAGAAGCTGTCCGGCCGGGCGTGGCTCGAGGGCTTCAGCTACCGGCCGCGCGTCGACCTCGAAGTGCTGCAGGCGCACAGCCAAGGCCTGATCGCGCTGTCGGGCACCGTGTCGTCGCAGATCAGCACGCAGGTCCTGCAAGGCGACCCGGTCGGGGCCAAGCGCACGGCCAACCAGCTGCGCGAGCTGTTCGGCGCCGACAACTTCTTCTTCGAGGTCGCCGAGACCGGCTACGAGCAGCAGCAGAAGGTGACGCGCGCGCTGCGCGCGTTCGGCCAGGAGCTTGGGATCCCGTGCGTCGCCACCAACGACGTCCACTACCTCAAGGCCGAGGACTGGCTGGCGCAGGACATCATGCTGTGCATCCGCAGCGGCAAGACCGTCGCGGACCCGCAGCGCTTCCGGATGGGCAGCAAGGAGCTGTTCCTCAAGTCGCGGGAGCAGATGGCGATGGCGTTCGCGGACTGGCCCGAGGCGCTGGCCAACACCGTCGCGATCGCCGACCGCTGCGACGTCGGCATCGAGTTCGGCGTCTACCACCTGCCGGTGTTCCAGCCCGAGGACGGCACCGCGCCCGACACGTTCTTCGAACGCATCTGCACCGAGGGAGCCATCCGCCGCTATGGCGCGATCGACGAGTCGATCCGCAACCGCCTCGACTACGAGATCGGGGTCATCAAGAAGCTCGGCTTCGTCAGCTACTTCCTGATCGTCCAGGACTTCATCCAGAAGGCGAAGTCGATGGGCATCCCGGTCGGTCCGGGCCGCGGCTCGGCGGCCGGTTCGATCGTCGCGTACGTGCTCGGCATCACCGACGTCTGCCCGATGAAGTACGCGCTGCTGTTCGAGCGCTTCCTCAATCCGGGCCGCGTGTCGATGCCCGACATCGACATCGACTTCTGCGGCAACCGCCGCGACGAAGTCATCCAGTACGTCCGGCAGAAGTACGGCAACGACTGCGTGTGCCAGATCATCACGTTCGGCACCATGGCGAGCCGCGGCGTGCTGCGCGACGTCGGCCGCGTCCTCGACTTCCCGATCGCCGACGTCGACAAGCTGTGCAAGAAGGTGCCGCAGGGCCCCGGTGCGTCGCTGCAGGCGGCGCTGGAGAGCGACGCCGAGCTCAAGCAGATCCGTGACAGCAGCCCGCAGCACAAGCGGTTGTTCGACCTGTCGCTCAAGCTCGAGGGCCTCGCCCGCCACAGCTCGATCCACGCCGCAGGCGTCGTGATCGCCGACAAGCCGCTGCGCGAGTACGTGCCGCTGGCGAAGAACGGCGAGGACGTGATCACGCAGTGGCAGATGACCGAGCTCGAGGAGGTCGGCCTGCTGAAGATGGACTTCCTCGGCCTGAAGACGCTGACGATCCTCCAGGAGGCGGCGCGCCTCGTGAAGGAAGTGCATGGCGTCGACGTCGACCTCGGCAAGCTGCCGCTCGACGACAAGCCGACCTATGAACTGATCGCGCGCGGCGAGACGCAGGGCATCTTCCAGCTCGAATCGAGCGGCATGCGCGAACTCCTGACGCGCCTCAAGCCGGACACGTTCGAGGACGTCATCGCCGTGCTGGCGCTCTACCGCCCTGGCCCGCTCGGCTCGGGCATGGTCGACATGTTCGTCGACCGCAAGCACGGCAAGGTGAAGACCGAGTACCCGCACGCGGCGACGAAGCCCGTCCTGGAGGCGACCTACGGGGTCATCGTCTACCAGGAGCAGGTGATGCAGATCAGCGCGGTGATCGGCGCCTTCTCGATGACGGAAGCCGACAACCTGCGCAAGGCCATGGGCAAGAAGAAGCCCGAGGTCATGGCCAAGTTCAAGGACCAGTTCATCGCCGGCGCGGTGAAGCAGGGCTACGGCGAGAAGTTCGCGAAGGAACTGTTCGAGACGATGGAGTACTTCGCCGGGTACGGCTTCAACAAGTCGCACTCGACGGCGTACGCGCTGGTCACCTACCAGACCGCGTGGCTGAAGGCCCACTACCCCATCGAGTTCACCGCCGCGAACCTGACGGTCGAATCGGGCAACAGCGACAAGATCAAGGAGTTCGTCGACGAGACGCGGCGCGCCGGCGTCGCGATCCTGCCGCCGAGCGTCAATCACTCGCAGCGCTACTTCGGCGTCGAGGGCAAGTCGATCCGTTACGGGCTCGGCGCCGTGAAGGGCGTCGGTGCGCGTGCCGCGGACAGCATCGCCGCCGAGCGCAAGCGCGCCGGCGCGTTCGCGGGACTCGACGAACTGTGCGAGCGCCTCGACGCCAACGTGCTCAACAAGACGGCGCTCGAAGCGCTGGTCCAGGCGGGCGCCTTCGATGGCATGGGCAGAGCGCGCGCCGGCGACTTCGGAGCCATCGAGGGAGCTCTTCGCGCTTCGGTGATCGCGCGCGAAGACCGCAAGCGCGGCCAGAAGATGCTCTTCGCCGCTCCCGCACCCGCCGCGGTCGCGACCGCCGGAGGGCCAAGCGTGGCCGAATGGCCGGAGAAGGAACGCCTCGCGCGCGAGAAGGAGTCGCTCGGCTTCTATCTGTCGGGCCATCCGTTCGAGAAGCGAGGCGGCTTCCTGGCGCGCATCGCCGGCCAGACCACCTCGTCGCTCGCCAAGATGGAGCCGGGCGGGACCGCCCGCATCGCGGGCATGATCAGCTCGGTGAGGGTCCTGCAGATCAAGCAGGGCAAGAACGCCGGCCAGAAGATGGCGCGCTTCCAACTCGAGGACCGGCACGGGCAGGTGGCGGTCACTTGCTTCGCGCGCAACTACGCCAACCTGAAGGATCGCATCATCGACGACGCGATCGTGTTCCTTTCCGGGCGACTGGACGCGAACAGCGAGGAGAAGGCGCTGCTGCTCGACCAACTCGATCCAGCGGCGGAAGTCATCCGTCGCGAGGTCGCTGGCCTTGTCCTGCACCTGCGCGGGACGATGGCGAGCGAGGCAAACCTCCAACGCATCGCCGAGACCTGTGCGCGCCACAAGGGCCAACAGCACCTGCTGCTCGACGTCGAGGACGGCGCCGACTGCTACCGCGTGCGCGCCGACGATGGTGTGCGGGTGACCGACGAACTGCTCGACGAACTGTCGCTGCTGGTCGGCCCGGACAACATGTCGTTCACGCGCACCTGAGGCGCCACGGCACCGCCGAGCGGCGCTGGCGTGCCCCTGGCCCCCCATCAGGCGACCTAGGCGTCAGCCTCGACGCCGCACGTCGACCCTGGAAACGCACAAAGGCGCGCCCCTGGGGGACGCGCCTTCGCTTAGTGGTCACGCGCCGAAGCGCGGATCCGCGGATCAGGCCTTTGCAGCCGGCTCCGCGTCCTTCGTCATGGCCGCTTCCTTGGCCTTGATCTTCTGCTCGAGCACCGTGTTCTCGACGAGCTCGAACACGACCTTCGTGCCACCATCGCCGATGCGATAGTCCGGCAAGCGCAGGATACGCGTGTAACCACCGGCGCGGTTGGCGAAGCGGGGTCCGATCACGTCGAACAGCTTCTTGACCGCGGCCTTGTCCTGCAGGAACGCGATGGCGCGCCGCATGCGGTGGACCTTGGTCGAGGCGTCGTTGCTGCGCGCCAGGGTGATCATCTTCTCCACGAAGGGCCGAAGCGCCTTGGCCTTCGGCAGCGTGGTGACGACGCGCTCGCTCTTGATGAGGGAGACGGTGAAGTTCTTGCGCAAGGCCGCACGGTGCGCCGTGTTCCGACCCAAACGCTTGCCTGCAATGTTGTGCATCATGGCCGCGAATCTCTCTCGTGCTGATCAGCCCTGCTTGAACTCTTCGATGTTCATTCCGAGCGACAGGCCCAGGGCGGCCAGCTTGCTCTTCACTTCCTTCAACGACGTCTTGCCGAAGTTACGGACCTTGAGCAGCTCCGGTTCGGCGAGCTGGACGAGGTCGCGCAACGTCGCGACATTCTCGCTGTCGAGGCAGTTCTTGGCGCGGACCGACAGTTCGAGCATGTCGATGCTCTTGTTGAGCAGATCGACCATCTCGCGGCGCCGCGCGCCTTCGTCACCCTCGGGAGCGAGCGCTCCACCCTCGACCGCCAGGTCCTCCTTCATTTCGAAGTACTGGACGAAGGGATTGAGGTGCTTGCGGTAGATCTTGCTGGCCTCGACGAGGCCCATCTCCGGGGTCACCGTGCCATCGGTCCAGATCTCGAGGACGAGACGGTCGTAGTCGGTCGACTTGCCGACGCGAGTGTTCTCGATGGCGTAGCGAACGCGGTGGACCGGGCTGAAGATCGAGTCGCACGGGATCGTGCCGATCTCCTGCTCCTCGGTGACGTTCTCCTCGGCCGTCACGTAACCGCGGCCCTTCTTCACCTGCATCTCGCAGTAGAAGCGGACATCCTCGGTCAGCGTGCAGATCTTCAGTTCCGGGTTGGCGATCTCGATGTTGTGATCGCCCTCGATCTTGCCCGCGAGGACCTCGCCCTTCTGGTTGACGTCGATGCGGAGCGTCGTCGGCGCGTCGGTGTGCATCTTGACGCGCAGCTTCTTGATGTTCAGGACGATCTGGGCGACGTCCTCGAGGACTCCCTGGATGGTCGAGAACTCGTGGACGACGCCGTCGATGCGGACCCAGGTCACCGCCGTGCCCTCGATCGACGAGAGCAGGACGCGGCGAAGGCCGTTGCCGATCGTCGTGCCAAAGCCCTTTTCGAAGGGCTCGACGACGAAGCGGCCATATTGCTGCGTGGCGGTCTCGCGCTCGAGGCGGACCTGGGACGGCAGCTCGAAGTTACGCCAACGGATGCGCATGCTTGGGGTCTCCCGGGTGGGTTCGGGGTGACAGGATTACTTCGAGCACAGCTCGATGATGAGCTGTTCTTGGATCTCGACGCTGACGTCCTCGCGCTTGGGCAGTTGGACGACACGGCCCTTCAGCTCCGCGGGCGTGGCTTCGAGCCAGGCCGGCAGGGCGCGGCCCTTGTTCATCTCGACGGCGTCACCGGCCTTCTTCTTGATCTTGTCCGTACCCTTGACGGTGATCTCGTCGCCCGGACGGACCAGGTAACCGGCAATGTCGACGCGCTTGCCGTTCACGTGCACGTGGCCGTGAGCGACCATCTGACGCGCGTCGAAGCGCGAGAACGCCAGGCCGAGGCTCAGCACGACGTTGTCGAGGCGGCGCTCCATGAGGATCAACAGGTTCTCACCCGTGTTGCCCTTCTGGCGCTGTGCGATCGAGAAGTAGTGCTGGAACTGACGCTCCATGACACCGTAGATGCGCTTGCACTTCTGCTTCTCGCGCAACTGCGTGCCGTAGTCAGTTCCCTTCTTCGGGCGGACGTGCTGGCCCGGGGGATAGTTGCGGCGATTCACGCCGCACTTCTCGGAGAAGCAGCGTTGCCCCTTCAGGAACAACTTCACGCCTTCGCGACGGCAGAGCTTGCAGACGTTCTTATCCATGCGAGCCATTACGGATCCAGTATTCGCGGTTCTTGTGTCGTGCTACGTGGCGGAGGGTCAGACGCGGCGGCGCTTGCGGGGCCGGCAGCCGTTGTGCGGCAGAGGAGTCACGTCCTCGATGGTCTTGACCTCGATGCCGGAGTTGGCGAGCGCGCGGATGGCGGACTCGCGGCCGGAGCCGGGGCCACGGACGAGCACTTCGAGCTCGTGCACGCCCATCTTCTTGATCTTGTCGGCGACCTTCTCGGCAGCACGCTGCGCGGCGAACGGCGTGCTCTTGCGCGAGCCCTTGTAGCCAATCGTGCCAGCCGAGTCCCAGGCGATGACCTGGCCAGCGCTGTCAACGATCGTGATGATCGTGTTGTTGAAGGACGCCTTCACGTGCGCGACCGCCTTGCCGACGTTCTTGCGCAGCTTGGCCTTCTTCTTTTCGCCGCCCGAGGCGGCTTGGTTCTGAGTGCTCATCGGATCACTTCCTCAGGATCTTCTTGTTGGCGACGGTCTTGCGCGGGCCCTTGCGCGAGCGCGAGTTGCTGCGCGTGCGCTGGCCGCGCACCGGCAGGCCACGGCGGTGACGAAGACCGCGGTAGCAGTAGATCTCCTTCAGGCGGTTGATGTTCTGCAGCGTCAGACGACGCAGAGCGCCCTCAACCGGGAAGTTCTTCTCGAGGTAGCTCGCGATGTTCGCGACCTCGTCGTCCTTCAGGTCCTTGGACCTGACGGCGGGGTTGATCGCGAGTTCCTTCAGCACCTTGCGGGCGACGTGCGGACCGACGCCATAGATGTACTGGAGCGCGATCTCGATGCGCTTCTCGTTGGGGATGTCGACGCCGAGGAGACGTGGCATGGTTACTTACCTTGACGCTGCTTGTGCCGGGGATTGCTGCAGATGACGCGCACGACACCGACGCGCTTCACGACCTTGCAGTGCTCACAGATGCGCCGAACGCTGGCTCTGACCTTCACGACCGTTCTCGCTGGTTGGGGGGATTCGGGGTGGGATTCTCGTGCTGGCTCTTCTGCGTCGACTTCAGCATCCTGCGGATGCGGGCCTTGTTCGGATCGAAGGGAGAAACCTCTGCGACCACCTGATCTCCCGGCAAGAGGCGCGCGAACGCCATCCGGAAGTTCAAGGCCGTGTGGGCCATCACCTCGCGACCGTCGGTCAGCTGCAGGCGGAACATGCCGTTGTTCAGATGAGCAAGGACCGTGGCGCGAACACCACGATCGCCACCTGCCTGGGGCGAGGTTCCGTCGGCTGTCGTCATTGCATCAGCTTCAGCAACTCCTGGTAAACGATCTCAGGGGACCGATCTGCATCGATCTCCCGCAGTACACGGCGATCGCGGTAGTACGCCAGCAAGGGCGCCGTTTGCGACCGATACACTTCCAAACGCTTGCCGATCGCCTCGGGCCGATCGTCGGAGCGCTGGGTAAGCTCTCCGCCACACGCGTCACAGACGCCCGCGTGCTTGGTCGGCTTGTTCTCCACGTGCCAGATGGCTCCGCACTTGGAGCACGTGCGACGGCCCGACAAGCGCCCAACGAGGACAGCTTCCGGAACGGCGAAGTAGACGACGTGCGTCAGAGCAGTCGCCCCCATCAGGCTACGATCGAGGGCTTCTGCTTGCGGAAGCGTACGGGGAAAGCCGTCCAGGATCCAGGCACTCTTCGCGTCCGGTTGCTGGATGCGGCCTTGGACCATCCCGATGATGACATCGTCGGGGACCAGCTTGCCGGCATCCATGTAGGACTTGGCTTGTTGGCCGAGAGCCGAGCCCGCAGCGACCTCCTGACGGAGCATGTCGCCAGTGGAGATGTGCGCCAAGGTCGCCGAATCGGAGACCTTCTTGGCCTGTGTCCCCTTGCCGGCGCCAGGAGCGCCGAGGAACACGCAGCGGGCTTGCAGCGCCGTAGCCATGGGCATCAGCTGGAACGGCGGCCCCAACCGCTGCCCGAAGTGGCGGCCGCTTCGCCGTCCTTCATCGTCGCCTCGTAGTTGCGCATGACGAGGAGGGCATTGAGCTTCTCCACCATGTCGAGCGCGACGCCGACGACGATCAGGATCGACGTGCCCGACATGAAGTACAGCAGCACCTGATCCATCGTCCCGCCGCCACCGGAGCCGACGAAAGACGGAATGATCGCGACGACAGCGAGGAACGTGGCCCCCGCGAGCGTGATGCGAACCATCGTCTGCTCGAGGTACTCGGCAGTCTGGCGACCCGGACGGATACCAGGAACGAACGATCCCTGCTCCTGCAGGTTCTTGGCGATCTCGTTCGGCTGGAACATCATGGACGTCCAGAAGAAGGCGAAGAAGTAGATCAGGGCCGTGTAGCTGAACACGTACCAGAAGCCGCGCTGGCCACCGAACGAGGTCTCAAGCCACGTGCTACCAGTCGCCGTCCCGATGAACGTCGGAATGATCAACAACGCCGAGGCGAAGATGATCGGCATCACGTTGGCCTGGTTCAGCTTGAAGGGCAGGAAGGCGCGATCGCCGCCGTAGACATTGCGTCCGCGCTGGTGCTTGGCGTTGTTGATCGGAATGCGCCGCTGGGCCTTCGTCATGTAGACGACGGCGACGACGGCGATGCCCCAAGCGCCAAGGAAGGTCAGCAGGGTCTGCCAAGCGCCACGATCGAACCCTTCCAGGTACGCCGCCATGGCAGGCGACAAGTTGCTGATGATGCCCGCCATGATGATCAGCGAGATGCCGTTGCCAACACCGTGCTCGGAGATCTGCTCGCCGAGCCACATGATGAACAGCGTTCCGGCCGTCAGGCCGACCATCACGATGATGCAGTACAGCCCGAACCACTCGGTCACACCGGCATGCAGCAGCTTGCTGTTCTCGACGTTCAGGGCGCCAAAGATGACGAACCAGCTCTGCACGAGGCAGATCGCGACCGTCGTCAGACGAGTATACTGGTTGATCTTGCGCTGACCGCTCTGGCCTTCCTTCGCGATCTTCTCGAGCGCCGGGACAGCCTTGGTGAGCAGACTGAAGATGATGCTCGCCGAGATGTAGGGCATCACGCCCAGCGAGAAGAGCGTAGCGCTCTGCAGCGAGCCGCCGGTCAGCACGTTCATCATGCCGAACAGCTTGTTGACGCCGCCAAGGTTGCGCATCTGCTCGAGCGCCGCCGAGAAGTTGACCCCCGGAAGCGGGATGAACGAGCCGACGCGGTAAACCAACAACAGTCCGAGGGTGATCAGGATCTTGGTCCTGATCTCCTTGATCTTGAACAGGTTGGCGAGCGTCAGGTTCATCGGGTTCAGCTGCGAGGTAGCGGTCGAAACGACAGCAGGCTCAGGCTCACTTGCCGCGACGGATACGCGGCGAGCCCGGCTTGCGCTTGCTGCCATCCTTCGCCACGAACTTCTCGCGGTGCGCCTTCTTCTCGATCAGGACAACCGTGCCGCCGGCGCTCTCGATCTTCTGGCGGGCCGATGCAGTGATGGCGTCGACCTTCACGGTCAGAGCCTTCTTCACCTCACCGTCACCGAGGATCTTGAACAGGTCCGACTGCTTCTCCTTCGAGGTCAAGCCCTTGGCGAGCACGGCCTTCAGGTCAACCTCGGCCCCAGCGGCGAAGACGTCGAGATCGCCCACGTTGACGACCGTGAACACCTTCTCGAAGTTCTTGTTGTTGAAGCCGACCTTGGGCAGACGGCGGTAGAGAGGCATCTGGCCGCCTTCCCAGCCGATGCGGCGGGACCAGCCAGAGCGCGCCTTCGCGCCCTTGTGGCCGCGACCCGAGGTCTTGCCCAGACCCGAGCCGACGCCACGACCGATACGCTTGCGTTCCGGGAACTTGAGGCCGAGGGCCTTTGCTTCGGCGATGTTCATTCGAGGTTCACTCCGCGCAGCGCGACCGTCTGCTCACGGTTGCGCAGCTTGCTCAGCGCCATCATGGTGGCCTTGACGACGTTCATCGCGTTCGTCGAGCCGTAGTTCTTGGTGAGGATGTCGGCGATGCCGGCGCGCTCGAGGACCTTGCGCACCGCCTTGCCGGCGATGATGCCCGTTCCCGGCGCGGCGGGGAGAAGGCGGACCTTCGTCGCACCGTACTCGCCTTCCGTCATGTGCGGGATCGTCGAACCGTCGCGGCAAACGCGCATGATCTGCTTGCGCGCGTCCTTCACGGACTTCTCGATCGCGTTCGGGACTTCGTTGGCCTTGCCGTAGCCGATGCCGACCAAGCCATTGCGGTTGCCGACGACCGAAAGCGCGCTGAACGAGAATCGGCGACCGCCCTTCACGACGCACGCCGAGCGGTTGATCGCGACGACGTCATCCTCGACGTCAGCCGAGAGCGCCTCGTCGATCGGAATCAGTGGAATGTTGCCCTTGGCCATTGCTCTGTCTCACCGGCTGCGCCGGTCATGCCGTGCTGGTAGGTGGTTCGTCGAAGGACTTGGTTCAGAACGACAGGCCCGCTTCGCGGGCCGCGTCGGCGAGGGCCTTGATGCGGCCGTGATACTTGTAGGCGCCGCGATCGAAGCAGACCTGGCCCACGCCCGCGCGCTTGGCGCGCTCGGCAACGAGGGACCCGATCTTCTTCGCAACGTCGGTCTTGTTCATGCCCTTGATCGCGGTGCGGACGTCCTTCTCCATCGACGAGGCAGCGACCAGCGTGTGGCCCTTGACGTCGTCGATGATCTGCGCCGAGATGTTGGAGAGGCTGCGGAACACCGTGAGCCGAGGACGGCCGCCGACGGTGCGCAACTTGGTGCGCACCGACTTGCTCTTGCCAATCCGGCGTTGGTGCTTCTGGAACGTGCTCGTCATGCTGCTTTGCTCCTGATGTCAGCGCGGCGATCAGCCGCCACCGCCGGACGCGAAGGCCTTGCCAGCCTTGCGCTTGATGACCTCTTCCGCGTACTTGATGCCCTTGCCCTTGTAGGGCTCCGGCTTGCGCAGCTTGCGGATGGAAGCGGCGACCGATCCGACCTGCTGGTTGTCGATGCCCTTGATCACGAGTGCCGTGGGCGTGGGAGCGTCGATCGTGACCGTGGCAGGGATTGGGAAGCGAACCGGGCGGTTGAAGCCGAGCTTCAACACCAGGACCTTGCCTTCGACCGCGGCTTCGTAACCGACGCCGTTGATCTCGAGCTTCTTCTCGTAGCCCTTCGACACGCCGTCGATCATGTTCGCCAACACGGCGCGGGCAGTGCCCTGCAGCGCTCGCGATTGGCGCTCCTCATCACGGGCAGCTACGGTCAGCGTGGCACCGTCGAGCTTGAACTCGACCTCTGGACGCACCGGGAACTTCAGTTCGCCCTTGGGGCCCTTGACCGCCACAGCGTCGGAGCCGATGGAAACGGTCACGCCCTTGGGGACGGTGATTGGCTTCTTGCCGATTCTGGACATGGTTGCCTCTCAGTCCACCGTGCAGAGGACTTCGCCACCGACGCGGCGCTGGCGACACTCTCGATCGGAGAGCACGCCCTGGTTGGTCGAGACGACCGCGATGCCGAGACCGCCGCGGACCTTGGGGAGGTCGTTGACGGTACGGTAGCGGCGGCAGCCCGGCTTGCTGAAGCGGGCCAGCGAGGAGATGACGCGCTCGCCCTCAGGGCCGAAGCGGAACTCGATGCGTACCGACGAGCGCGGGCCGTCGGCGGCGACTTCGTAGTTCTGGATGAAGCCTTCCCGCTTCATGGCGTCCAGGATGGCCACCTTGAGGCGGCTGCCGGGAACCACGCAGTTTTGAGCACCGCTCATGAGAGCGTTGCGCATGCGGGTCAGCATATCAGCGATCGGATCGGTCATCATGGGACAGACCTCCTACCTACCACGAAGCCTTGCGCACGCCCGGGATCTCGCCCTGGAGTGCAAGTTGACGGAAACAGCACCGGCAGATACCGAACTTCCGGTAGTACGCGCGCGCGCGGCCGCAGAGCTGGCAGCGGTTGTATCGCCGAGTCGAGAACTTCGGCTTCTGCTGCTGCTTCATCCTCAAGCACTTCTTCGCCATTTTCGTTAGCTCGTTCGTTGGCTGCCGGTTTCGCCGGCGTCACGGGATGTTGCGATGGGTGTCGGTACCGGTGCGGGGAATCACTTACGGAAGGGCATGCCCAGGTGCGTCAGCAGTGCGAGGCCTTCCTTGTCGGTCGGCGCGCTGGTGACGAACGTGATGTCCATGCCCTGGACGAACTCGACCTTGTCGAGTTGGATCTCCGGGAACACGCTCTGCTCCGAGAGGCCCATCGTGTAGTTGCCGCGCCCGTCGAGCTTGGTCGGCAGGCCACGGAAGTCGCGGATACGCGGGATCGCCAGTGAGATCAGGCGGTCGAGGAACTCCCACATGCGCGAGCCACGCAGCGTGACCGCGATGCCGATCGGATAGCCCTCGCGCAGCTTGAAGCCCGACACGGCGCCGCGCGCCTTGCGGATCATCGGCTTCTGGCCGGCGATCGCAGTCAGGTCCTTGTTGGCGGACTCGATGCGGTTCTTGTTCTCGACTGCGCGACCGACGCCCATGTTGATGACGATCTTCTGCAGGCGCGGAATCATCATCGGGTTCGGGTACCCGAACTCCTTGCTCAGCGCCGGGACCACCTTTTCGCGGTAGATCTGCTGGCGGCGCGGCAGTGTCTTGGGCTCGCCCTTGTTCATCGTGCTGGTCATCGGAAGCTCTCTGCGACTCGCGGGGTCGGGATTCGGTCCTGGGGATTCACTTCGCCTTCTGGGCGTCGAAGTTTGTGCCGCACTTGACGCCGACACGGCACTTCTTGCCGCCGACAACCTGTGCCTTGGTGCGAGTTCCCTTGCCCAGCTTCTCGCTGAACAGGAGCACCTTGCTCGCCGAGATCGGCATCTCGAGCTGCACGCGGCCGCCCTTCGGATTCTGCTGCGAACGGCGCTGGTGCTTCCAGCGGAGGTTCACGCCCTGAACGATCACGCGGCCATCGGACTCAACCTTCAGGATCTCGCGAGGCTCGTTGGACTTGTACTGCCCCGAAGTAACGACAACCTGGTCGCCCTTCTTGACGTGAACACTGACAACGGGCTTGGGCTTGTTGGCGAGCATCAGACGACCTCCTCCGCGAGCGAGACGATCTTCATGAAGTTGCGGTCGCGAAGTTCACGGGCGACGGCGCCGAAGATGCGCGTGCCGCGCGGGTTGCCTTCCTTGTCGATCACGACGAGGGCGTTGCGATCGAAGCGGATGTACGAGCCATCCGAGCGGCGCACAGGCTTTGCGGTGCGAACGACGACCGCCTTGACGATCTCGTGCTCCTTGACCTCGCCCGTGGGCAGGGCCTTCTTGACGACGGCGATCACGAGGTCGCCGACCGACGCGTAACGGCGGCCGCTGCCACCGAGGACCTTCACGCACATGGCGCGCTTGGCTCCGGTGTTGTCAGCGACGTCGAGCATCGACATTTCCTGGATCATCGGGGTTCTCCTGCAGCTTCGGCGCTAGCGGATGGGCTCGTTCGGGGCGGTTGGGGCTACTGGGCAGCCTTCTGGACGATGCGGAGCAGTCGCCAGTTCTTCAGCTTGCTCAGCGGACGGGTCTGCACGACCTCGACAATGTCGCCCACCTTGGCTTCGCCATTCTCGTCGTGGGCGTAGAGCTTGGTCCGCTTCGAGATGAACTTCTCGTACAGCGGGTGCTTCACCTTGCGGTCGACTTGAATGACGACCGTCTTGGTCATCTTGTTCGAGGTCACGGTTCCGCGCATGACCTTGCGCTCGGCGCGTTCGGCCGAACCGGCGGTGTTGTCGCCAGGCGTGCTGTTGCCAGTGGTGCTCATTGCTTCTTGTCTCCGGTGCGGGCGCGCTCGCCGAGCACCATCATGATCCGCGCGATCGTGCGACGAATCTCGCGGTTGCGGGTCGTCTTGGCGCCAGCCTCAGCCGCGCCGCGGAAACGGAGGTTGAACTGCTCCTTGCGGAGGTCGTTCAGCTTCGCCTTGAGTTCCTTGGTGTCCTCGCCGCGGATCTCGGTGATTGCCTGCTTCATGGGAGTGCCTCGCGATCAGCCGTGACGGCGACGGACCAGACGGACGCGCATCGGCAGCTTGTGCGCGACGCGGTTGAAGGCGAGCTTTGCGACGTCTTCCGTGACGCCATCCAGCTCGTAGAGGATCGTGCCCGGCTTGATGACCGCGGCCCAGAACTCGACGTCGCCCTTACCCGTGCCCATTCGCGTTTCGGCGGCCTTCTTCGAGACCGACTTGTGCGGGAACACACGGATCCAGAGCTTCGCCTCCGGCGCGCTTCGCGACGCCGCGACACGACCAGCCTCGATGACGCGCGCGGACAGCCACGCCGGCTCGAGCGACTGAAGGCCGAATTCACCGAACGCGACTTCGTTGCCGCGCGTGGCCTCGCCGCGGATGCGACCGCGCATCTGCTTACGCCACTTGGTTCTCTTGGGCATCAACATGGGTTGTCTCCTGCAGGATCAGGCGTTCGGGCGGTCCTGGGTCGGACGGACGGGCAGCAGACCGTTGGTGGTCTCGCCAGGTCCGTACTCGCCCTTGAAGATCCAGACCTTGCACCCGAGGGTGCCATACTTGGTCAGGCAGACAGCGAAGCCGTAGTCGAGTTGCGCACGCAGCGTTCCGCAAGGCACGCGGCCCTTGCGATAGTTGCCGATGCGCGACATCTCGGCGCCGCCAAGGCGACCGGCGACGCGGATCTTGATGCCCTTGGCACCGGCAGCCATCGACGCGTCAGCGACCTTCTTCAGGGCGCGACGGTAGTTGATGCGCTTGGCCAGTTGTTCGGCGACCGCCTCGGCAACGAGGTTGGCCTCGACTTCCGGACGGTGGATCTCGACGATCTTCATGCGGACCGGCTTGCCAGTCAGCTTCTCGAGCTCCATCCGGAACTCGTCGACCTTCGTTCCCTTCTTGCCGATCAGCACGCCCGGGCGCGCCGTGTGGATGAACACGGTTACCAGTTCGCCAGTGCGCTCGATCTCGACCTTCGGGATGGCCGCAAACTGCCACTCCTTGCGGATGAAGCGACGGATCTTCTGGTCCTCGACGAGGTACTTCGCGAAGTCCTTCTTGTTCGCGTACCAACGCGAACGCCAAGGTTCGGTGACCGCGATGCGGAAACCGGTAGGATGGATCTTCTGGCCCATGGCTTACTCCTCGCCCCCCGCACCCTTGCCGGCCTGCGGATCAGCGACGTGAATGTGGATGTGGCACGTGCGACGCTTGATGGGCATCGCGCGACCCTGCGGACCCGGACGCACGCGCATGCCACCCGGCAGCAACGGCCCGTCCTGCGCGAACGTACGCGAGATGACCAGGCGGTTGGCGCGAACAGCAGGGTTCTGCAGTGCGTTGGCGACCGCCGAAGCGAGCACGCGGTAGATGTCCTTCGACGCGCGATGACGATCGTGACGAAGCTCGTCGAGCGCCGAGTTGACGGAACGACCGCGGATCAGCGCCAGGATTCGGCGCGCCTTGTAGGCACCCATGCGGGCGCCGCGGTGAACAGCGCGGACTTCGAAGCTCACTTTGCTTCCTCCGTCTTCTTCGTCGAGTGGCCGCGGAACGTGCGCGTCGGCGAGAACTCGCCGAGGCGGTGGCCGACCATGTCCTCGGTCACGTAGACCTTCAAGAAGGCGCGACCGTTGTGCACGTTGAACGTGTGGCCGACGAACTCAGGCAGGATCACGCTTGCGCGCGACCAGGTCTGCACCGGGTCCTTGACGCCCTTCTTGTTCATCGCCTCCACCTTCTTCATGAGCTTCGGGTGGACGAACGGGCCTTTGCTGATACTGCGGCTCATCGCGGATCTCCTGGCGTCATTCGGTTGCTACTTGGCGATCACGAGCCGCTACCAACGGCGACGTGCTTGCCCGGCGGACGGCGCCGGAGGATGAACTGGTTGCTGCGCGCCTTACCACGACGCGTCTTGCCGCCCTTGCTGAGCTTGCCGCTCGGCGAGACGGGGTGGCGACCACCACCGGTACGACCTTCACCACCACCCATCGGGTGGGAGACCGGGTTTTGCGCGGTGCCGCGGTTGTGCGGACGACGACCAAGGTGGCGAACACGACCGGCCTTGCCCCAGCGGACAGTCTGCCAGTCTGCGTTGCCGATCTCACCGATCGTCGCGCGGCACTCGGCGTGGATCTTGCGCATCTCGCCCGACGGCATGACTACGACGGCGTACTCGCCATCGCGCGCCATCAACTGGCAGCTGTTGCCGGCCGAGCGGGCGATCTGACCACCACGACCGGGCTGCAACTCCACGTTGTGGATCTGCAGGCCGAGCGGAATCGCCTCGAGGCGCATGTTGTTGCCGAGCTCCGGATCGCAGCGATCCGCCGAGACGACCTTCATGCCGACCGTCAGCCCCTTCGGAGCGAGGATGTACGACTTCACGCCGTCCGCATAGTGCAGCAGCGCGATGTCCGCGGAACGGTTCGGGTCGTACTCGATCGCGTTGACGACGGCCGGGATGCCATCGCGCTGACGCAGGAAGTCGACCTTGCGATACATGCGCCGCGAGCCACCACCACGAAAACGGCTGGTGATGTGGCCAAGCGCGTCGCGGCCGGCGCGGTCCGCCAGACGCTCGGTGAGCGCCTTCTCACGGCGCTTGCCCTTCGTCAGGTGACTGAAGTCCAGCACCGACGAGTTGCGTCGGCCTGCGGACGTGGGCTGGTAGACTTTGACTGGCATGACGTGCCTCGGGAATGCTTTGGTGCGCTCGGGATCAGCCGACGTCGATCGAATCGCCCTGCTTCAGGGTGACGACCGCCTTCTTCCACGGCTTGGTCGAGCCCGGGCGGCCGAAGGTGCGCTTCTGCTTGCCCTGCATGCTGACCATGTTGACCTTGAGGACCTTGACCGAGAACAACGTCTCGATCGCCTTCTTGACCTCGACCTTGTTGGCGCTCGCAGCGACCTCGAAGGTGAACTGATTGCGCATCGCCTGCATCGAGGCCGACTTCTCGGTCACGACCGGGCGACGAACGATGTCGTAGTACTGGGCGGGATTGACCATCTCACGACTCCTTCTTGGCGAAGCGCTGCTCGATCGCCGCAAAGGCGGCGGGCGTCAGGACGAGGTAGCGGCGCAGCAGGACCTGGTGCGCGTTGAGGTCCGCAACGGTGCTGACATCGACGAGCGGGACGTTGCGCAGCGACTTGCAGAGGTTGCGATCCAACTCCGACGTGACAACCGTCGCGCTACCGCCCATGCCGAGCTTGGCCAGGATGGCCACGGCCGTCTTCGTGTTCGGCTTGCCGGTCGGCCAGCCCTCAGCGATCGCGACCTCTTGGTCGCGGAACTTGGTGAAGAGCGCGTTGCGCAGAGCGCTGCGACGCGCCTGCACCGGCATCGCGTAACGGTGATCACGCGGCTCCGGCGGGTGGATACGGCCACCGCCACGCCACAGCGGCGACTTCGGCGTACCCATGCGGGCGCGACCGGTGTGCTTCTGCGGCCAGAGCTTCTTGTTCGGGCCCCGGACCATCGAACGCGTGCGCGCCTGGACAGTGCCCTGACGGGCATTGTCCTCGTACATCACGATCGCGTCCTTGAGCGTGCGCCCCAGGACCTTGGTGCCAAACGCCGCGGCATCGACCTTCTTCGTCGTGACGGCGCCGCCTTGGATGACTTTGACCTCGACCATGTTCGTCAGCAGGGTGTGCGGGGTGTGGCTGCTGGCCGGCGAACCGGCGCAGAAGCCTGCAGGATCAGGCCTTGATGCGGATGTCGACGCCGGCAGGCATGTTCAGCTTGCTGAGCGCGTCGACCGTCTTGGTGGTCGGCTCCGAGATGTAGATCAGCCGCTTGTGCGTGCGGATCTCGAACTGCTCGCGGCTCTTCTTGTCGATGTGCGGCGAACGCAGGACCGTGTATCGCTCGATGCGCGTCGGCAGCGGCACCGGACCCGCAACGCGGGCGCCCGTGCGCTTGCTCGTCTCGACGATGTCGAGAGCCGCCTGGTCGAGGGCCTCGTGGTCGTAGGCCTCCATCCGGATCTGGATTCGCTCTTGCATGACAGGTGGGCGAGCCGTGGCTCGAACGTGGTCGCGCGGGACTCAGGCAGGCGAAAGCAGCCCCACGCGGGCTGTTTTTTGCCTAATCCGTTGCACGGCTAGGGGTTACATCAAGCGATGTGCTCCCTGGAGCGCAAAGGGGTGTGGCAGGGTAGCGATCCTGCATCCCCCGGTCAAGCAGGCAGAACGACAAATCCACAACAGGAAGCGCCGCGGGCTCCGAAGTTTCCACACGCTGACTCAGCCCTGCGCGAACCCGGCCGGCCTCATGTGGACCTGCCCCAAGCCGCGGGTCATCGATCGCAACTTGGTGACGTAGCCCAACATGCGCTGAAGTGGAGCACGCCCTTCGACGTGCCCACCCAGCCTACCTGCGGCAACGATCGTAACGTCTGCGCAGCGAATGCCCAGGTCGGCGACCACGGGAGCCATCGCGTCCTCCGGGCAGTTGACCTCGAATCGCACGTAGGGTTCGAGCGCGACGACGCCGGCGCGCTCGAGTGCGACGGCAAGAGCCTTGGCTGCGGCCTGCTGCACCAAGGGCTCGACGACGCCCGAGCGATCACCGACCGCCTCGAGGACCGTTACGACGCACCCGTGCAGCGGCCCGGGCTGCACCCCCACCGCCGCGACCTGGCGCAGCTCCTCAGCCGCCGCCACGAACCCCGCGGTCTCGCCGGCCGCGCGCACGACTGCCGCCGCCGTGGCCTCGCCGGCTGGTGCGACGGCGACCCGGCAGCGGGCACTGCGCTCGACGCCGCCGGAGAGCGCGCGAACCTCGAGGACCGCTTCGCCAGGACCCGCGACCGTCGCCCGCCGATCGACCTGCGGTCGCGAGACGTGGAACGCTGCACCCGTGCGCGTTCTCACTGCGTCGGCCACGACTTCCAGGTGCAGTTCCCCCATTCCCCGCACGCGCAGCCGGTCGCCCTCGCGCTCGACTCGCAGCGTCGGATCGTCGGCGGCGATGTCGCGGGCAGCCTGCGTCAGGCGCGGCAAGTGGATCGCGTCCTCCGGCTCGAACGTGACCCCGAGCACCGGCGCTGGAAAACGCGGCGCCGGCAGCGCCTCCACCGCATCGGGTGCGCAAAGGCTGTCGCCTGTGCGCAGGCCGAACTCGCCGGGAACGACGACGATCTCGCCCGGCCCGGCGGCGGCCAGGACGTCGTGGCGGTCGGCTCGCATCGACCAGAGCTCGGATGCGGCGCGGAGCTCGTCCGGCCGCGACGCCCGCACCCAGTTCGCGCCGGCACGCAGGGTGCCGCGGACGACGCGCACGAAGTTCCAGACTTCGCCGGCGTGCTGAACCTTGAACACGAGGCCGCACAGGCCGGCATCGGGGTCGCCGGCGCGCCGCGACGCCCACAGACCGGAGCGCGGCAACTCGGCAACGTCCGGCAGCCATCCGACGACCGCGTCGAGCAACCAGTCGACGCCGCGGTTCCAAAGCGCCGAACCGCACAACACCGGCACCAATTGGCCAGCGAGGAACCGCGGACGCAGGGCGGCGAGCAGGCGTGACGGCTCGATGCGACGGCCGGCGAGCGCGTCGGCCAGGATCATGTCGTCGACGTCGGCGGCGGCGTCGACGACGCGTTCGTGCGCAGCGCGGAGCTCCGACTGCAAGCGCGGAACGTCGGCCGGGTCGGGTCGGCCCTCGAACCACTGCACGTTGCCCGAAAGCGCATCGCCCAGCCCGGCGAAGCGCCGATCGCCGTCGAGCAGCGGCACGACGATCGGCAGCGGCACGCACTCGAGACGCTCGCGCAGCTCGGCGATGCAAGCGCTGGCGTCGGCACCGTCGCGGTCGAGCTTGTTGACGAACACGAGGCGCGGCAGGCACCGGCTGGCAGCCTGCTGCCAGACGGCCACCGTCTGGGACTCGACGCCGCGAACACCGTCGACCACCACCACCACGCCGTCGAGCACGTGCAGGCAGCGCTCCACTTCGGCGACGAAGTCGACGTGTCCTGGAGTGTCGACGATCTGCAGCACGGCGCCGCCCCAGTGCACGCGCGTGGCCGCGGCGGTGATCGAGATGCCGCGACTGCGCTCGGCGGGCAGCCAGTCCATCGTCGCAGTGCCGTCGTCGACGCTGCCAACGTTAGGCTGCGCGCCGGCATCGTGCAGGATGCGCTCGGTCAGCGTGGTCTTGCCCGCGTCGATGTGCGCGACGATGCCGAACGTGCGCAACCGCTCCATGGCAGGCATGAGCGTAGCCCCCGCGGGCCGGCCGCGCCACGCAGCGCGGTGGCGACCGTCACGGCTGACCGGGCCGCGACATCGAGCCTTGCGTGATGCCGCGCATCTGCATCTTCAGGTCGTCCGGGTTGTCCGACGCGGCAAGGGCGTCCTCCAGGCTGATGTTGCCGGCCTGGAACAGGCGGATCAGCGACTGGTTGAACGTCATCGTGCCGTAGTAGCTGCCTTCCGACAGCGCCTTCGGCAGTTGACGCGTCTGCCCCTGCTCGAGCAGTTCGCGAACGGTCGGCGTGTTGATCATCAACTCGACCGCCGGGACCATCGCGGTGCCGTCCTTGTTCTTGATCAAGCGCAGCGAGCAGACGCCGGCGAGGTTGAGCGCCAACTGCAGCCGCAGCAGTTCGTGCTGGTGCGGCGGGAAGAACGAGATGATGCGCTCGACCGTCTGCACGGCGTTGACCGTGTGCAGCGTCGAGAACACCAGGTGGCCGGTCTCGGCCGCCGAGAGCGCCGCCGACACGGTCTCGGCGTCGCGCATCTCGCCGATGAAGATCACGTCGGGCGACTGGCGCATGGCCTGACGCAGGGCCGAAGCGAAGTTCGTTACGTCGACGCCGATCTCGCGCTGGTTGATGATCGAGCGCTTGTCCTCGAAGCGGAACTCGATCGGGTCCTCGATCGTGACGATGTGCTTGTTCATCGTCCGATTGACGTACTCGATCATCGACGCGAGCGTCGTCGACTTGCCGGAGCCCGCGACGCCCGTGGCCAGGATGAGGCCACGCTTGAGCGACGCGAGACGCTTGAGCGGGTCGACCGGAAGGTTCAGGTCCTTGAACGAGGGGATGTCGTTCTTGATGGCGCGGAAGACGAGGCCGTACTCGCCGCACTGGTGGAAGGCGTTGCAGCGGAAGCGGCCGACGCCCGGCAGCGCGACCGCGGAGTCGGTGGCTCCGACGCGCTCGAACTCGGCGCGCAGGCGTTCGCCGAGCACCTCGTCGATGTACGAGCGCATCAACTCCGCCGGCAACGGCTGATCGCCGAGGAAGCGGATGACGCCGGCGACACGGACGGCCGGACAACCGTTGGCCTTGAGCACGAGGTCGGAGGCGCCCTCCTTCACCATGATGCGCAAGAAGTCGCGCAACTTCGGCAAGCGGTTGCTGGGCAGCGCCACGGCGGGCGCGGCGGCCGTCGCGCTGCTGGGCGCATTCGCCGGCGTAATGGCGGGCGCAACAGGAACGGCGGCGGGCGGCTGATTCGGGCTGGTCACGCGGAGGTCCTCCGTCCGCGCTATCGGCATTTCCGGGCCGCCGTCCGCAGCCGTTCGCCGATCGGTACGAGACCAGCTCAGTCGGCGGGGAACGGGCGCGGAAGCGTCGACAGGACCGACCAAACGGCCGCGACGAGATCCTTGAGGCCCGTGCCGGTCGCGCTGGACACGGCCAGGACCGGCTGGCCGATCGCCGTCGCCAGCGCCTGGGCGCGAGCTCGCCCGGCCTCGTCCTCGACCTTGGTCGCGACGACCACGGTCGGCCGGTGGGCCAGCTCCGGCGCGTAGCCGGCGAGTTCCTGGCGGATCACGCGCCACGCCTCTTCGGGCGGCTGCATCGGCAGGTCGCCACAGTCGACGAGGTGCAGCAGGAGCCGCGTGCGCTCGATGTGCTTGAGGAACTTGTCGCCGAGACCGCGCCCCTGCGAAGCACCCTCGATCAGGCCGGGAATGTCGGCGATGACGAACGTCGCCTCGCCCGGCCCCTGCGCGATGCCGAGCATCGGCTCGAGCGTCGTGAACGGATAGCCGGCGATCTTCGGTCGCGCGCGCGTCAGCGTCGACAGCAGCGTGGACTTGCCGGCGTTCGGCAGCCCGACGAGACCGACGTCGGCGATCAGCTTGAGCGACAGCAGAACGCGCCGGTCTTCGCCCCTCTTGCCGAGCTCGGCCTTGCGCGGCGTGCGGTGCGTCGCGGTGGC
Source organism: Planctomycetota bacterium (assembly GCA_040375075.1). Lineage (GTDB taxonomy): Bacteria > Planctomycetota > UBA1135 > UBA1135 > UBA2386 > UBA2386. The sequence continues at coordinate 23,766 of JBEITC010000009.1, forward strand.
GAAGTGCGTGTTGCCACGGCCGCCGTACCCGCCGCGCGCCAGGATCCAAGGGCGGTCCGGGGTGTCCAGGTCCATCAGCAGGTTGCCGCGCTCGGCGTCGAGCACCTGGGTGCCGACGGGCACCTCGATGACCATGTCCTCGGCGTCCTTGCCGCCACAGTTCTGCGGCAAGCCCTGGCCACCGTACTGCGCCTCGAACGTGCCGCGCCCCGTGAGGTGGAACAGCGTGTTGCAGTGCGTCGTCGGCAGCAGGATCACGTCGCCGCCGTCACCGCCGTCGCCGCCGTTCGGGCCGCCCTTGAGGGTCTTGGCGTCGCGCAGGAAGCAGATGCAGCCGTCGCCGCCCTTGCCGGCGCGGACGTGGATCTCGAGTTCGTCGACGAACATGGCTGCGTTTCGACGAACGGTCCGCCCGCGTCAAGCGCGGGCGGCAGTCGGTCAGCCGTTGGCCGGGAGCGGGTCGACGTGAACCTTGCCGTTGCCCTGGAAACGAACGATGCCCTCGGCGACCGAGAACAACGAATCGTCGCCGGCGCGGCGAACGTTCAGGCCCGCACGGAACTTGGTGCCGACCTGACGGACGATGATCGAGCCAGCCTTCACGCGCTGGCCGCCATAGGCCTTGACGCCACGGTACTGCGGGTTGCTGTCCCGGCCGTTCTGCGTCGAGCCCTGACCCATCTTGTGTGCCATGGGAGGATCCTCTTGGTTGCTATTCGGGGTTTGGAGTCGGAAGGAGCAGCCGTCGCCGGCTCAGCCCTTGATCGACTCGATCTGGACGACGGTGTACTGCGCGCGGAAGCCGCGACGACGGCGGCTGTTCTTGCGGCGCTTCCACTTGCCGGTGATGACCTTGGGGCCCTTCACCTGGCGCACGACCTTGGCGACGACGGAGGCGCCAGCGACGTGCGGGGTGCCGATCTTGCCGACGCCTTCGCCGCCAAGGAGGCAGACCTTGTCGAAGGTGATCGCGTCGCCTTCGGCGGCGCCCTTACGGAGGTGGATCTGGATGCGGTCACCGGGCTGGACCCGGTACTGCTGATTGCGATCGTCGACGACGGCGTACATGCGGCGCTCTGGGCGAAAAGGAAGGGGCGGAGAAGGTAGCGAAGACCCTGGGGGTGTCAAGCCTTCCTTCCGGCGGGGCGGGCGGGGCGCTGGCCGCGCCCACCCGACTCCCCCGCCGGAAGGGCAGGTCAGGCCTTCACACCAAGGCCGGCGGGAATGGCGATCCGCGCCTCCTGGCCGTCGCCGGTCAGGAAGCGGTAGTGGACCACGTCGATCGGATAGCTGACCTCCGGGCGGAACACGATCGACTTGCCGACCGCATCCTCCAACTCCAGGACAGCGCGCCGCTTGTAGTTGACGAGGTAGTCGGCGACGGCGGGCGCGACGAAGACCTGCAGGACGGAGAAGCCCTTCAGGTTGACCAGCGCGCGCGACTCGCGCAGCACCGACAGCGCCTTGCTCTGCACGGTGCGCGACCAGCCAGCGCCCTTGCAGTGCGGACACTGCATGAACACGGTGCGCTTGAGGCCCGGGCCGACGCGCTGGCGCGTGATCTCCAGCATGCCGAACGGGCTGATCCGGCCGACCTTGATGCGCGCCCGATCGCCGCGCAGCGACTCGATGAGCTTGCGCTCGACGCCGCGGCGCTGCTTCTCGTGCGCCATGTCGATGAAGTCGATGATGATCAGGCCGCCGAGGTCGCGCAGGCGCAACTGGCGGACGATCTCCGGGATCGCGTCGAGGTTGGTGCGGTACGCGGTCTCGTCGGTGTCGCCGCCGGCCTTGTACTTGCCCGAGTTGACGTCGATGGCGACCAGCGCCTCGGCCTGGTCGATGACGATCGACGCGCCGTTGGGCAGCTCGACCTTCGGCTGGTAGAGGGACTCGACGTCCTTCTCGATGCCGAAGTGGTGGTACAGCGGCGTCGTCATCGCGTGCTGCTTGATGCGATCCGCCATGTGCGGCATCAGCTTCTCGGCGAAGTCGCGGATGCGCAGGAACACGTCCTCGCAGTCGACGACGACGTCGGCGATGTCCGGCGTGAACTGGTCGCGCATCGCCTTCAGGACGAGGTCCGACTCCTGGTACAGCAACGCCGGGGCGCGCGTGACCTTGAGCCGCTGGGCGACCATCTCCCAGATCTTCTTGAGGTAGTCGCGGTCGCGCTGCAGGTCCTGCAGGCTCTTGTTGACGCCGGCGGTGCGCACGATGAAGCCGATGCCGCCGTGGCCGGTCTCGTCGAGCTCGCGCACGATGCGCTTGAGGCGCTTGCGCTCGTGGCCGTCCTCGATCTTCCGCGACACGCCGCACTTCGGCAGGCTCGGCATCAGCACGAGGCAACGGCCGGGCAGCGACACGTACGTCGTCAGCGTCGGGCCCTTGCTGCCGATGCCCTCCTTGGTGATCTGGACGACGACTTCCTGGCCCTTCTTGAGCAGTTGATCGATCGTCGGGCGCGGCCCGCGCGGACGACGGTCCGCGCCGCGGTCCCGGCCGCCGCGCC